>DATNMT010000082.1:0-4057 GCA_035602495.1 Bradyrhizobium sp. | reverse complement strand
CCCTCTCCCCGCAAGCGGGGAGAGGGAGCAGAGAGAGAAAGTCATGACCTACATCGCAAAACCCAAATTCCAGCATCCGGGGCTTCCGAAGAACGACCTCGGCTATACCCACCGGGATTACGAGGGCAAGGTTTCGACGCTGTGCGCCGGCTGCGGGCATGACTCGATCACGGCCTCGATCATCGAGGCCTGCTACGAGCTGTCGATCGAGCCGCATCGCGTCGCCAAGATTTCCGGCATCGGCTGCTCGTCGAAAACGCCGGACTATTTCCTCGGCAATTCGCACGGCTTCAATTCGGTGCACGGCCGCATGCCGTCGGTCCTGACCGGCGCCAATCTCGCCAACCGCGACCTGATCTATCTCGGCGTCTCCGGCGACGGCGACTCGGCCTCGATCGGCTTCGGCCAGTTCGCGCATTCGATCCGGCGCGGCGTCAACATGACCTATATCGTCGAGAACAACGGCGTCTACGGCCTGACCAAGGGCCAGTTCTCGGCCACCGCCGACCGCGGCTCGAAGAACAAGCGCGGCGTGATGAATACCGACAGCGCCGTCGACCTGGTGGCGATCGCGCTGCAGCTTGGCGCGAGCTTCGTGGCGCGGAGCTTTTCCGGCGACAAGGCCCAGCTGGTGCCGCTGATCGCGGCCGCCATCGAGCACAAGGGCGCGGCGTTCATCGACGTGATCAGCCCCTGCGTCGCCTTCAACAACCACGCGGGCTCGACCAAGAGTTTCGATTACGTGCGCGAGCACAATGACGCGGTGAACCGGCTCGACGTGATCACCGGCCGCGACCCGATCACGGTGGATTACGCGCCGGGCACGGTGCAGGTGGTCGAGCAGCACGATGGCACCCGGATTGCGCTGCGCAAGATCGATGCCGACTACGATCCGCACGATCGCGTTGGCGCGATGTCATTCCTGCAGCGGCATGCCGCCAAGGGCCAGATCGTCACCGGCCTGCTCTATGTCGACCATGAGGCGGAAGACCTTCACACCCATCTCGACACCGTGGAGACGCCGCTCAATTCGCTCGACGCAAAGGCGCTCTGCCCCGGCTCCGCCGCGCTGGACAAGATCAACGCCAGCCTGCGCTAGGATGCGTTAGGGGTTTGAACCTCGGCACAAGGCGGGCGCGGCAGGCAGATCGTTGCCGGGCGAGCCGCGCGCGCAGCTACTAGGCGGCAAACTCGTCGACGATAACCAGGTTCCCAGCGGTGCTCTTGAGCCTGAGCGAGATTATCTTTCGGTACTCCGCTGACTTGTACCAGTCTTCCGCGGCAGCGCGTGAGGGGAACTCGATGATCACCAATCGTGGATGCGGCCATTCTCCTTCGAGAACCGTCAGATTCCCTCCACGGGCAACGAACTGTCCGCCGAATGGAACGAGCGTTGCCGGGACTTCCTTGCGATAGAGATCGAACATTGCTGGATCGTTGACCGTCTCCGCGGCAATCACATAAGCCTTCACAACGAACTCCCCTCGTCCCGCGACCAAACAAGTTTTATCGCGAAAACTTAACTTTATTGCGACCTCGGCGCCACCCGGGCGCCCGCTGCGCTCGGCCGACGCGGCCGCTGCAGCGAAAGACCGCAACAGCACCGTCGCAAAACGTTCAAAGCGTGTCATCCGGCGCCCTTGGCTGGACGGCGAAACAGGTGGGAAGCCTTTGCAGTAGCACGCCATTCCGCCGGAAAGCCATGCCGCGAGCGGCGCCTGCCGCTCGATTCCCGGGGATCGAACTGTTGTGAATGGCGTTATGCTCGGGGCATGCGCATAGTCCCAATGGTCAGCCCCTGCCGGGACTGGTTGACATTCCGGCTTGGCGCCAGAGAAGGTGCGGGAACCCGACGCGCGCGAACAAAAGCAGGTCATCATGAATCCCGTCAAAGAGCTCGAAAACCACGGTCAGTCGGTCTGGCTGGATTTCCTGGCCCGCGGCTTCGTCGCCAAAGGCGACCTGCAAAAGCTGATCGACACCGACGGCGTCAAGGGCGTCACCTCGAATCCGTCGATCTTCGAGAAGGCGATCGGCAGCTCCGACGAATATGACGGCCCGATCGGCGGCGCCCTGAAAAAAGGCGATCGCCCGGTGGCCGAACTGTTCGAGCAACTCGCCGTCGAGGACATCCAGCGCGCCGCCGATGTGCTGCGACCGGTCTATGACCGGCTCAAGGGCGAAGACGGTTTTGTCAGCCTGGAAGTATCGCCCTATCTGGCGATGGACACCAAGGGCACGATCGCCGAGGCAAAGCGGCTGTGGAAGGACGTGCACCGCCGGAATCTGATGGTCAAGGTGCCGGCGACGCCGGAAGGCCTGCCGGCGATCGAGCATCTGATCGGCGAGGGCATCAGCATCAACATCACGCTCTTGTTCTCGCAACAGGTCTATATCGATGTTGCCGAGGCCTATCTCGCGGGCCTGGAAAAATACGTCAAGGGCGGCGGCGATCCGTCCCATGTCGCGAGCGTCGCCAGCTTCTTCGTCAGCCGCATCGACAGCGCGGTCGACAAGGAGCTCGGTGAAAAGATCGCGCGCGCCAACGATCCCAGCGAGAAGGAGCGGCTCGCCGCGCTGAAGGGCAAGGTCGCCATCGCCAATGCGAAACTCGCCTATCAGGAATACAAGCACCTGTTCTCCGGCCCGCGCTGGGACAAGCTTGCGGCCAAGGGAGCAAAACCGCAACGATTGCTGTGGGCCTCGACCGGCACCAAGAACAAGGCCTATAGCGACGTGCTCTATGTCGAGGAGCTGATCGGTCCCAACACCGTCAACACCGTGCCGCCGGCAACCCTCGATGCGTTCCGCGATCACGGCAAGCCGCGCGACAGCCTCGAGGAGAATGTCGAGGACGCGCGACATGTCCTCGCCGAACTGGAAAAATCCGGCATCTCGCTCGACGCGATCACGGCGGAACTGGTCAAGGACGGCGTCAAACTGTTCGCGGACGCCGCCGACAAGCTTTACGGCGCGGTCGCGCACAAGCGCGCCGCCGTGCTCGGCGCCGGGATCGACCGGCAGGCGCTGGCGCTCGGCACCGACATCGGCAAGGCGGTGGCGACGGCGACCGAAGAATGGCGCACTGCTGCAAAAATCCGCCGCCTCTGGCAGCACGACAAATCGGTCTGGACTACGACCGATGAGGACAAATGGCTGGGCTGGCTGAACAGCGCTGGCGCTGCCGATATCGCCGACTACGAGGATTACGCGCGCAAGGTGAAGGGACAGAATTTCAGTGACGCCGTGGTGCTCGGCATGGGCGGATCGAGCCTGGGTCCCGAAGTGCTGGCGGAGACTTTTGCCAAGAAGCCCGGCTTTCCGAAACTGCATGTGCTCGACTCGACCGATCCCGCGCAGGTCCGCAACCTCAAGGCTTCGATCAATATCGCCAGCACGCTGTTCATCGTCTCCAGCAAATCCGGCGGCACCACCGAGCCGAACGTGATGAAGGATTATTTCTTCGCCGAGGTTTCCAGGGCGATCGGACCCGCGAAGGCCGGCCATCGCTTCGTCGCGGTGACCGATCCCGGCTCGTCGCTGGAGAAGGTCGCGGCCAAACAGGGATTTGCCCGCGTCTTCCACGGCGATCCCTCGATCGGCGGGCGTTACTCGGTGCTGTCGCCGTTCGGGCTGGTGCCGGCGGCGACCGCCGGCATCGACGTTCGCGCGCTGATCAGGCATGCGCTCTCGATGGTGCGTTCCTGCGGACCGGATGTGCCGCCGCATGAAAATCCCGGCGTGCAGCTTGGGCTGGCGATGGGACTGGCCGGGCTCGACGGCCGCGACAAGGTCACGATCATCTCGTCGAAGAAGATCGCCGATTTCGGCGCCTGGGCCGAGCAGTTGATCGCGGAATCCACCGGCAAGGAAGGCAAGGGCCTGATCCCGATCGACGGCGAGCCGCTCGGCGAACCAACGATTTATGGCAATGATCGCTTCTTCATCGACATCCGGACCGAGAACGAAAACGACGCCGCGCATGACGACAAACTGGCGGCGCTGGAAAAGGCCGGGCATCCGGTGGTGCGCATCGTCATGAAATCGATCGATCACA
>DATNMT010000414.1:0-5514 GCA_035602495.1 Bradyrhizobium sp. | reverse complement strand
GCCACCGTGTTCGTGCAGGCGGTGGTGTCGATCGACGGCAAGACCGTCGCCAACGGCAAGCCCGGCCCGATGACCGACAGGTTGCGGGAGATTTACGTGGATTTTGCCCGCGCGACGGCGGTGTGAATTTGGCGCAAGGAATCACCGCGCGAGGTGGGAACCCTGCTAACCCATCGATGTGACGGTTCGAGCACCAAGGCATGAAAAAAGCCCCGGATGGTGCCGAGGCTTTTCTTTTCGAGGAATCGAAGATCAGCGGCCAGCGGGCGCCGACATTCCGCCGCTGTAGCGCGACCAGTCCGGCTGGACCGCCGCGGTGGCGGGCGCCTCGTAAGCGTTGCTGTTCCGGAATTGTGCGCTCGCCGGCGCGCGGTCTACCTTTCGGGTGTGATGGTGTTCGGCGGCGGCCGCCGCCTGCACTGTCAGTGCAGCAATCAGCGAAGCGCCGAGGACGGTGAGAACTGTCTTTCGCATTGTTATCTCCTTTTGCGCGTTCTGTAGAAGAAATGCGGCTTGGGTCTTCCGCGGACTGTACATAGCGATGGTTCGGGAATCTGATAATTTGCGGAATTTGGAATAGACCATCAATCGGTAATGGATAATCCGCCGGATCTAGTGCGCGCCGCCGGTTTCGAGATGGCCGGGCTTCCTGAGCAACAGGGCTGCCACGAGCGCAACGAGCAGCACGGCGCCCAGCAGATAGAACGTATCGCTGAACGCCAAAATGAAAGCCTGCTTTTGCACGATGTTCCCGACGGCGACCACGGCACGATGCGCCGCATCAGCGCGGTCGATGACGCCGTGACTGACAAAATACTGGGTGAGTTGTTCGATCCGGGTACGGGTGGCCTGTTCGAACAGGCTGATCGATTGCATCAGCACGTTGGAATGATACTGCTCACGCTTGGTCAGGAAGGTCTGCAGCATGGCGATGCCGACCGCGCCGCCGAGGTTGCGCATCATGTTGAACAGCCCCGACGCCGAGCCGGCATTCTCCGCTTCGATGCCGGCGGTTGCGACCGCGGAAAGCGGGGTGAGGATCAACGCCTGGCCGATGGCGCGAACGACGTTCGGCCAGAACAACTGATCGTTCGCGTAATCCGACGTCAGATAGATGTTCATGAAGTTGGAGGCGGCGAACAGCGCGAAGCCGACGCCGATCACGAGCCGCGGATCGAACCGCTTCATCAGCCGCGGCACCAGCGGGATCAGGAATAGTTGCGGCAAGCCGGTCCAGGCCAGCACCATGCCGATCTGCTCGGCATTGTAGCCCTGAATGCGCGACAGATAGACCGGCAGGATGAACACCGAGCCATACAGGGCGACGCCGAGCAGGAAATTGGCAAGCATGCCGAAGCCGAAATTGCGGCGGGCCAATAGCCGAAGATTCAACAGCGGCTTTTCGCTGGTCAGTTCGATCCACAGGAACAGCGCCAGTGCCACTGCGGCGATGATCGACAGGCGGACGATAAAAGCCGATCCGAACCAGTCGTCCTTGTTGCCTTCCTCGAGGACGGTCTGCAGCGCGCTCAGCCCGATCGCCATGGTGACGACGCCCGGCCAGTCGCCCTGGCGCAGCAGTGACAGCTTCATCGGCCTTGCTTCCAGCGAGAACCACAGCATGCCGATCATCAGCGCGCCAGGGGCGAGATTGACGTTGAAGATATATTGCCAGCCCCAGTTTTCCGTGAGGTAACCGCCGATGGTCGGGCCGATCGCGGGGGCGAAGGTCGCTGACAGCGCGAACAGCGCGAGTCCGACCGGCTGCTTGGCCTTCGGCAGCAGCGTGATGATCAGCGTGAAGGCCATCGGGATCAGCACACCGCCGCTAAAGCCCTGAAAGGCGCGCAGCGCGATCATATGCGGCAGGTCCTGCGCCAGTGCGCAGGCGGCGGAAAACACCAGAAACAGGATGGCGTTGGTCAAGAGATAGACCCGGATCGAGAACACCTGCGCGAGCCAGCCGCTCAAGGGGATCACCACGATCTCGGCGATCAGATAGGAGGTTGAAATCCAGCCGCCGTCGTCGATGCCCGCGCCGATCGCGCCCTGGATGTCCGCGAGCGATGCGTTGACAATCTGGATGTTGAGCACCGCCATGAAGGCGCCGAGCGTGGCGCCGAACACTGCAAGCCAGGTTTTTGCGGAGACCGCGGGTATCCTGTCCGCCGGCGCGGTGACTTGCTGACGGTCGCTGTTGGCGGCGGCGTCGATGGTGCTCTGGAGCGCGGTCATTTGTGTCTCCTCCTTCTTGCAGAGGCAGAATGCGTCGGATCGTGGTTTGGATAATCCGGGATGTACTGGAAGGATTATCCAGCAGGGTTGGATGATGCCCCCTGGAACTAGCCGCCATTCGGCCGGGGCGAGACGATCTCCGACGCCAGCCTGCTTTTCGCCTGGCGCTCGGCAACTACGGTGGCCTTGGTATCGACGGTCGGCTCCGCCGACATGCCCGGACGCAACAGCCCCGTCAGGCTGCGATCGTCGAGCGCGATCTTCACCGGCACCCGCTGCACGATCTTGGTGAAATTACCGGTGGCGTTGTCCGGCGGCAGCAGTGCGAACTCGAGACCGCTCGCCGGCGAAAGGCTGTCGACATGGCCCTTCAACCGGGTGCCGTGGAAACTGTCGATCCGGATTTCGACCGGCTGGCCGTTGCGCACATAAGTGAGCTGGGTTTCCTTGAAGTTCGCCACCACATAGACCGCTTCGAGCGGAACCACCGCCATCAGCTGCGTGCCGGCCTGAACGAATTGGCCGACCCGGAGCGAACGCGCTCCCACGGTGCCGTCGACCGGCGCCGTGATTTCCGTGTAGGACAGGTTCAGCGCCGCCTGCTGTGCGACCGCCTGCGCGCGGTCCAGTTGCGCCACGGCCTTGGCGCGGTCCGTGGTGAGAACGTCGACCTTCCTTTCGGCCGCCAGCAACGCCGATTTGCCGTGTTGCAATTGCGCGATCTTTTCGCGCAGGGCCGCATCGGTCTGCTGCGCGCGCTGAATGGTGCCGGAGCCGCTCTTCATCAGATCGCCGTAGCGCTGCTGCTCTTCCTGGGCGAATTTCAGGTTGGCCTCGGCGGCGGCGACATCCGCCGTGCCCTGCTCGATGACCGGCTGCTGCAGGGCAATCTGCGCGTCGAGATTACGCACCGCGGCTTCGGATCCGGCGACATCCGCCTGCGCCTGTTCCAGCGCGGTGCGGAAATCGCGATCGTCGATCCGGGCCAGCAACTGTCCGGCCTTCACCTGCTGGTTGTCACCGACCAGCACTTCCGCGATATAGCCAGAGACTTTCGGCGCGACGATCGTGGAGTCGGCCTTGACGTAGGCGTCGTCGGTCGATTCCAGGTAACGCCCGGTGGTCAGATAGCCGTAGCCGAAGTCGGCTGCACCGGCGATGCTGACGGTAAGCGCCAGCGCCAGGGCGGCGCGCTTGATCGCCTGCTGGGACGGGCGAAGGCTGGTTTTCGTATGAAAATCAGCGACATATGATTGGCTCGACATGACGTCCTCCTGAACTCGCCGGCGTCCTTGGGGAGGGCGCTTGCTCTAAGCCGAAGATGCAATGTCGCGCGCGATGTGATAATTATGAAAAAAATGGAAGCATTATCTAATCAGGGCGGATAATCGGAGACACCGATGGATCGGCTGACCAGTCTGACCGCCTTCGTCCGGGTGGTTGATAATGGCGGCTTTTCTGCCGCCGGCCGCCGGCTCAACATGTCGACGACGATGGTGAGCAACCACGTCCAGGCGCTCGAAGAGCGATTGGGCGCGCGGCTGCTCCATCGCACGACGCGGAAGGTCAATCTTACCGAAGTCGGCAGAGCCTATTACGACCGCGCCGTCCAGATCCTGGCCGATCTCGAACAGGCCGATGACGTCGCCGGCGCGCTGCAATCGACGCCGCGCGGCACGCTTCGCATCTATACGGCCACGCATATCGTTCCATTCGTTGCGCCGGTGGTCACTGAATTCCTGACCGCTTATCCCGAGGTCAAAGTCGATCTCTCCATGGGTGAGCGCGTCATCGATCTGATCGACGAGGGATTTGACGTTGCGATCCGGCTGACGCCGCCGCCGGATTCAAGCCTGATCGTCCGCAGCCTCGCAACCTGGCGGCACGTCTTGTGCTGTTCGCCCGCCTATCTCGAACAGCACGGACCGCCGCGGCAATTGTCTGAACTCGCGGACCGCAACTGCATCCGCCATGCGCTCTATCCCTATGAAGACGGGTGGCGTTTCGTCGACCGCAAGGGCACGCCGGCATCGGTGCGGGTCTCCGGCAATCTGTTCTCCAATAGCGGTGACACGCTGCGCATAGCGGCGCTGCAAGGTGTCGGCATCAGCCTGGCGCCGGGATTTCTGGTCGCCGATGACCTGGAGTCCGGCCGCCTGATCAGGCTGTTGCCCGAATATCGCCCGGTCGAGTTCTCAATGAACGCGGTCTATCCGCACCGTCATCATCTGTCGGCGAAGGTTCGCAGCTTCATCGACCTGCTTGCGCATCACAGCGCCGACCAGCAGAAGCTGATCAATCCTTATTCCTGATGACGATTCCAGCAAGGACATCCTACCCGCCGTCTGGATCGGGTTCTGGCAATGCAATAGTCTCGATGCCATGCGGTCCGTATCGCCTCCACCTCGAAGCGTGTTTCGGCGCAACTTCGCGTCGATGGCTTGCCATGTCATCCCGTTCGCGACGGTCGCCGCCGTTTCATTCGCGCTTGTTCCAGCCGCCGGCGGCGCCGCATTCGGGCCGCCGCCGGGCGCCGAACTGTCGCTCGAAAAGCTCGCTCCCATCGAGGATTTCGTTAATGGCGAAATCGCCGCTGGCAGAATTCCAGGCGCCATCGTCCTGATCCAGCGCCACGGCAAGCCCGTCTATTTCAAATGCTTCGGCCTGCGCGACGTCGAGACCGGCGTGCCGATAACGTCTGACACCATCTTCCCGATTCATTCGGTCACCAAGACCATCACCAGCGTGGCGGCGATGATGCTGATCGACCGCGGCAAGATCGCGCTCGACGATCCCGTCAGCAAATACATTCCCTCCTTCGCCGGCATGAAGGTCGGCGTCGAGCGCAAGGATGATTCCGGCCACCCCGTGCTCGATCTGGTGCCGCCGTGGCGGCCGGTCAATATCGAGGACCTGCTGCTGCACACCTCCGGCATCACCTACGGATTCTATGGCGAGGGGCTGGTAAAGGCCGCCTATGACGGCATCTATCTCGGCGATTTCGACAATGCCGGCTTTGCCGAGCGAATCGCCAAGCTGCCGCTGGCCGAACAGCCGCGCACGCTATGGGATTACGGGCATTCGACCGACATCCTCGGCCGCGTGATCGAGGTCGCCTCCGGTCAATCGCTCTACCAATTCGAAAAGACGCAGCTGCTCGATCCGCTCGGCATGACCACCACCAAGTTCTTCCTGACCGATCCGGCGGAGCGGGCGCGCTATGCGCAGCCGCTTGCCAGGGACCGCCATGTCGAGCGCAACTCGCTTGACGTCACGCGA
>DATNMT010000413.1:0-3766 GCA_035602495.1 Bradyrhizobium sp. | reverse complement strand
GGGGTAAGGCTCACTTTCCGTAGTCCCCACCCAAAGCCCGTCAAAGTATCTGCCCGTTGAGAACCATAGATCCAGCCTATCGATGGCCATTAGTTTTCGAGTTGGCTTCTTTACGATGGCTACACGCCGCGTTTCGCGTTGCGTTTCCAAATGCTGTAACCGCCAACCCCCCGTCATGGCTAAACCAGGCCCCCGTTTGGCAAGTTATACGCGGGGCTCTCTTTCGGATTGCTTAGAAACTTAAGTCAAATCGCATTGGTTATCAGGCCTTTGACAAGCGGCCGGAAAATGCCCGAATCGCCTCCTCGACGCTGCGGAAGGAATGATCTGGACCCAGCAGTTCGTTGACGCCGAACCGCGTCATGGCGGCCTGGGCGCGAATCGATTCAAGCCGGGCGATGGCAAAATCGACGCCGTCGGCATGACATTTGCGGATCAGGTCGCGCAAGACCTGCGCCGCGGTGAAATCGATCTCGACAATCCCGGTCGCCTCCAGCACCAGCAGCCCCGCCGCCTGTTGCCGGGATTGCAGGGCGTCGAGGATGTCGCGCCGGAAATGATAGGCATTGAGGAAAGACAGCGGTGCCTGGAATCCCGCGACGACAACGCCGGGTTCCTGCTCGCCGGGGAGATCGGCGCTGACCGGCCACCAGATCGAGGTTCCCGGCACGCGCTCGAACAACACCGCGCGGGCGCGGGTCGTGCTCCAGATGCCGTGCATCAGCGAGAGCGCGATGCCGAGGCCGACGCCTTGTTCGATCGGAAGCACGATGATCGCCGCCGCCGTCGCGACAATCAGCAGGAATTCGGGCAGCGATTGCCGGTAGATGGTGACGATCTGGCCGAAGCGGATGATCCGCAGCGCCACGAACAGCAGCACGCCGGAGAGCGCTGCGTTTGGAATTCGGCTGAGCAGCGAGGCGCCGAACGCCAGCAACGCGATCACGATCGCCGCGGCCGCAAGGCCGGCGAGCTGCGATTTGCCGCCGGTCTCGCGAACCACCGCGGTGCGCGGCGGGCTGGCATTGACCGGAAATGCGCCGATCAATCCCGACACCACGCTGCCGACGCCGACACCGAGGAAGTCGCGGTCGACATCCGGCGGCTCATCGGGATCGGAAGGGAAGGAACGCGTCGTGGCCGCGGTCTGCACCATGACGACAACCGCGATAATGAGACTGAGCGAGACCAGTCCCGTCAAATGGCTGGCCGAGATCGCCGGCACCGCGATCGCAGGCAGTGTGGCGGAAACCGCACCGAGAACGCTGACGCCGCGGTCCTCGAGCCCGAACAGCGCCGTTGCGCCACCCGCCAGCAACAGGCCGATCAACGCGCCGGGAATCCGCGCATCGATCCGCTCGGACAGCGCGACGACGGCCAGAACCCCGAGCCCGAGCAGAAGCGTGAACGGGTTGGTCTGGTTCAGATGCGCGGCGAGGATCGCCAGCCGCTGCAGCATCGGCCCGTCGGGCGAGGGCTGCCCGAGGATGCCGGGGAGCTGCGAAATCAGGATGTGCACGGAAATGCCGGCGAGAAAACCTGTCGTCACCGGTATCGAAAGCAGATCGGCGATCCAGCCGAGGCGGAAGATTCCAGCGGCGACAAGCAGAATTCCGACCATCAGCGCCAGCGCCGCGGCCAGCATCTGGTATTCCGGCGTGGTGGAGGCGGCCAGCGCCGCGAGGCCTCCGGCAAAGATCGGCGTGATGGTCGAATCCGCGCCGCACGAAAGGAAGCGATTGCTGCCGAAGGCCGCAAACGCCAGCGAGCCCGCCAGGAACGCGAAGAACCCGATCTGCGGGCTGAACCCGCCGAGCCGCGCCGTCGCCATCTGCTCCGGTATGGCGATCGCGGCGAGCGTCAGTCCGGCGAACAGATCGTGTGTGAGGAATGAAAGGCGATAGGAATTCAGCGAGCGGAACAAGGGCCAGGCCTTGCCCGCCAAACCGGAAGCCGGCGCGCCGGAATTATTCGCCATCACCCTTCGCCTCCCCGCCATGCCCGCGTTTCGATGAAGCGGGTCGGTTTACGCTATCACGCGGGATCCCACATCGAACCCCGCCCGCGACGATCGGACGGAGCCGTCCCGCGCTTGCTATAATGCATGTTTTTCGCATGATCCGCGGTCCCGTTAAACCTTAAGTAACCGGATTTCCTAACGGGGACGCCATTTCTGCATCGTAAGCATATCCCCCCGGAGTTGGGGAATGCGAAAATTGGTTTCCAGCATATGGGGGACGCTTGCAATGCCCCGCACCGCGGCGATCCGGCCGCATCAGATGCCCGCGTCGATCCGGCGGGGGCCGGTGCTCTGGCTCGTCCTGAGCGGCGTGCTCCTGATCGGCGCGATCATGCTCGGCACCGCCGCCATGGTCGGCGAATTCCGCGAGCGTGCGCTCGACAACAGCGCGCGCGAACTGGAAAATACCGTGCGGCTGCTCACCCGCCATTTCGACCAGCTGTTCGAGGACTGCGAGATCATCGGCAACAACCTGATCTCGCAGATGCAATTTTCCGGGATTGCCTCGCCCGAAGCCTTCAAGAGCCAGATGTCGACCTACGACGCACACCTGGCGCTGAAATCCAGGGTCGCCGCCTTGTCCTACATCGGCGACGTCAACATCTTCGATGCCGACGGAAAGCTGATCAACTCGTCGGGTCATTGGCCCGTGCCCGACGTCGGTATCGCCGATCGGAGCTATTTCAAGGCCCTCCAATCGAGCGAGCAATCGACGACATTGCTGGCCGAACCGGCTCGCAGTCTGTTCACCGGCGACTGGACCACGGTCATCATCCGCCGCCTGAATGGGCCCGGCGGAGTTTTCCTCGGCGTGATGTCACGGCGGATCGACCCCGCCAATTTCGAAAAATTCTTCGCCTCCGTTGTGCTCGGAAAGGACGCCGCGATCTCGATGTTGCATCGCGACGGCACCATGCTGGCGCGCCATCCGCACGTCGATGCGATGATCGGGCAGAAATTCAACAACGCGACGCTGTTCAACAAGGTCCTGACCGAGGGCGGGTATCAGACCCTGCGCGTGCAGAGCCCGGTCGATAATCAGGACAAGCTCGGTTCGGCGGCCGAGTTGAGCCATTTCCCGATCGTGGTCGTCGCGACCACGACGGTCTCGGCCGCGTTGGCGGACTGGCGCGCGCAAACCAGATTCCTGGTCGCTGCCGCCGCGATGTCGGCGCTGGCAATCGCCTTCATCCTGTTCCTGATCGTCCGGCAACTGACCCGGCAGAGCCGGGAATCACAGCAGCGGCTGGAATCGGAGAAGCAGCGGCTCGACACCGCGCTGAACAACATGACGCAGGGCCTCGTGCTGTATGACGCGTCCACACGCGTGGTGCTGTGCAACCAGCGCTATATCGACATGTACAACCTTTCAACCGAGGTGGCGAAGCCGGGCTGCCTGTTCCGCGACCTGATCCGGCATCGCAAGGAGACCGGCTCGTTCGGCGGCGATATCGAGGAATTCTGTTCGAGAGTATTGCGCAACGTCGCGCAGGGGAAAGTCACCCATACCGTGATGAAAACCGCGGACGGACGTTCGTGTCTGATCGTCAACAAGCCGCTGGCGCAGGGCGGATGGGTCGCCACCATCGAAGACATCAGCGAGCGCTGCAACCTCGAACAGGAGCGCGACCGCAATTATGCGTTCCTGCGCCAGATCATCGACCACATTCCGTCGCAGATCACCGTCAAGGACGCCCACGAGCGCCGTTACGTGCTGGCCAACCGCGTGGCCGAGGTTCAGTTCGG
>DATNMT010000057.1:0-7966 GCA_035602495.1 Bradyrhizobium sp. | reverse complement strand
GTCGGCAAGACCACCGTCTCGCGGACGCTGCTGGATTATGTCAGCGCCAATAACGTGCCGACCCGCGCCTTCGACACCGAATCCCCGCGCGGCACGCTGAAGCGCTTCCATCCCGAGGCGACCGAGATCGTCGATATGACGGCGACCGCGGACCAGATGAAGATCTTCGACACGCTGAACGCGGCAAGCCCCTCGGTCACCGTGATCGACGTCCGCGCCGGACTGCTTTCGCCATCGCTCGCCGCGCTGCGTGACATCGGCTTTCTCGACGCCGCCAAGTCCGGCCAGATCACCTTTGCCGTGTTCCATATCCTGGGCCCGTCGATCGCCTCGCTCGACGAAATCGCCGAGACCGCGAATTTCATGGTCGGCGCGAAGTATTTCCTGGTGAAGAATTTCATCAACAACACCAGCTTCTTCGAATGGGACCAGGCGACCTACAATTCCTATTTCCACCGCATCAAGGACGCCACCGAGATCACCATTCCAAAACTCAACGAAATGGCGTTCGAGCAGGTCGAGGTCGCCTCGGTGCCGTTCCTCAAATTCGTCGCCAACAAGGGCACCCATGACGAGGCCGCGAACTATTCGTTCGTGCTGCGCGGCTATGTCCGCCACTGGCTGGCCAATGTCTGGAGCGAATTCGACCGCATCAAGCTGACCGACCTGGTCGGCTCTGGCAAAGGCGGCGCGCGCGGCGGCGAAAAATAAATTCGGCTTCGAATGCTATTGGGCTGGATTGGAAATCGATTTCGCCTGATATAGCGCGTGATGCGTATCACGCCCGTCTACATCATCTGCTCGCCCCGTCCGCTGGTCGGCAGGACGCTGATCGCGCGGCAGCTCAGTGAATTCCTGCTCTTGAAGAACGGGACCGTGGTGGCGTTCGACATCAATCTGAAAGAGCCGTCGCTGCTGGAATACCTGCCCAACATCACCGAGACCGCCGAGGTCGATGATACCTTCGGCAAGATGGCGCTGATGGACCGCATCATCATCAACGACACCGTCGCCAAGGTCCTCGATCTCGGCTTTCACGCCTTCGACGAGTTCTTCAAGATGGCCGACGAAATCGGCTTCATGAAGGAGGCGGCGCGGCGCGGCGTCGCGCCGGTGATCCTGTTCGTCGCCGACACCGACCGCGTCTCGGTGCGCGGCTATGACATGCTGCGTGAGCTGATCCCGAAGACCGCGCTCATCACCATCGATAACGAACACGTGGTGCGCGGCGAACTGCCCGCCGCCATGGCCGAGGGCCGGGTTCTCCGCATCGCCGCCCTGCCGGCGTTCCTGAAGACCTATGTCGACCGGCTGAACTTCTCGTTCACCGGCTATTTGCGCGGCGAGAAGGATTCATCGACCGAACTGCATCAATGGATCCGCCGGAATTATCTCAGTTTCCGCGAGCTGGAATTGAGTTTGATCTTGCAAAGGTCGTAGCTGTCGTCCCTGCGAAAGCAGGGACCCATACGCCGCGGCTTCACGATTTGAAACATGCCGTTCGACGGCTTTCGCGCAATATCGAAGGCTTGTGGTTATGGGTCCCTGCTTCCGCAGGGACGACATCGGGATAGTTTCGCGCTTGGGCCCTCAATGCCCCTCGAACGTCATCAGCGTGCGCACCGGCACGTCCATCGCACGCAGTTTCGCGGCACCGCCAAGATCCGGCAGGTCGATGATGAAGCAGGCCGCCACCACATTGGCGCCGATCTGGCGCAGCAATTTTACGGCGCCCTCCGCGGTGCCGCCGGTGGCGATCAGATCGTCGACCAGGATCACGCGTTCGCCGGGATGAATGGCGTCGGCGTGCATTTCCATCTCATCGAGGCCGTATTCCAGCGAGTAGGCGATCCGCACGGTGGTGTGCGGCAGCTTGCCCTTCTTGCGGATCGGCACGAAGCCGGCCGAGACCTGGTGCGCCACCGCGCCGCCGAGGATGAAGCCGCGCGCCTCGATGCCGGCGACCTTGTCGATCTTGTTGCCCGCCCAGGGCTGCACCAGTTCGTCGACCGCGCGGCGGAAGGCGCGCGCGTCCGCCAGCAGCGTGGTGATGTCGCGAAACAGGATGCCGGGCTTGGGATAGTCCGGAATGGTGCGGATGGCCGCCTTCAGGTCGTTATCGAAATTCATCGGTGTCTCTTTCAGATCCTGTTCGCAATCTCTAGTAATTGACGGGAATGCCAAGCCGGAATGCGTTCTCGACGATGCGCAGGCCGACCTCGCCGCCGAGCGACATCAGCGATTCCGGGTGAAACTGCACGCCGCCGACCGGCAGGGTCTTGTGCTCGATCGCCATGGCGACGCCGTCCTCGGTGCTCGCGGTCACGCGGAGCACCTCGGGCATGCTGTCGCGCTCGACATAGAGCGAATGATAACGGCCGATCACGATCTCCTCGGGCAGGTTCTGCATCAGCCGCCCGCCCCGTACCTGGACCTGCGACGGACGGCCATGCGCCGGCTGCCCCAATTGCCCGAGCTGGCCGCCAAAATATTCGCCGATCGCCTGCACCCCGAGACAGACGCCGAAGATCGGCAATTTCTTGCCAAGCGCGGCATCGATGGTCTTTGAAATCGCAAAATCTTCCGGCCGGCCCGGGCCCGGCGACAGCACCAGAAGGTCCCAGTTCTTCTGCTTCAGCATATCAAGCGCGTGAACGTGCCGGACGACGGTGACGCTGGCGCCGACCTGACGGAAATAATCCGCCAGCATATGAACAAAGCTGTCGTCGTGATCGATCAGCAGCACCTGCTTGCCCGAGCCGGTGGCATCCGGCGCGAACGCCGACAGCGGTTTCGGCGGATCGCCGCGCAGCGCCTGAAACAGCGCCGCCGCCTTGACCTGGCATTCCCGGTCCTCGGCGGCGGGGTCTGAATCAAACAGGCAGGTGGCGCCGACCCGCACCTCGGCAAGCCCGTCCTTCATCCGGATGGTGCGGATGGTCAGCCCGGTGTTGATGCTGCCGTCGAAATTCACAGCTCCAATGGCGCCGGCATACCAGCGCCGCGACGAGCGTTCGTGGTCCTCCACGAACTGCATCGCCCATAATTTCGGCGCACCGGTCACCGTCACCGCCCAGGCATGGGTCAGGAACGCATCGAGCGAATCGAAACCCGGCCGCAGCATTCCTTCGACATGATCGACGGTGTGAAACAGCTTTGAATAGGTCTCGATCTGCCGCCGCGCCAGAACCTTGATCGTTCCGGGCACGCAGACCCGCGCCTTGTCGTTGCGGTCGACATCGGTACACATGTTGAGTTCGAATTCGTCTTTCTCGGAATTCAACAGCTGCCGGATCTGCTCGGCATCGCCGATCGCATCGACGCCGCGCGCAATGGTGCCGGAGATCGGACAGGTCTCGACCCGCCGGCCGTCGGAGCGCACGAACATCTCCGGCGAGGCCGACACCAGGAACTCGCCGTCGCCGAGATTCATCAGCGCGCCATAGGGCGACGGATTGATCCGGCACAGCCTTTGAAACACTTCGGCAGGTGTCCGCTCGCAGGGTTCGGCGAACAGTTGTCCCGGCACCGCCTCGAACAGGTCGCCGCGGGCGAACGCGGCGCGCGCGGTCTCGACGGTGGCCTGATATTCGCCGGGGGCGTGATCGGAAAATCCCTGCCGCGGCGTTTTGGCGTAAACGCTTTCGGAAGTATTGCGCGAGAAACCTTCGGTCGACTTGCCGTTCCAGGCAAAATCGTAGCTCAGCACCACGCCGCGCCCGGTGGCGCGGTCATAGGCGAGCAGGCGATCGGGCACAAAGAGCACGATATCGCGCTGGTCTTGCTCGCGCGGGCGCCTCTCGACGAGGTCCTCGATCTGGAACACCAAATCATAGGCGAAGGCGCCGAACAGGCCGAGCAGCGGATCGTCGCTGGCGCCGAACGCCGCCACCAGGTCGCGCACCAGCGACATCACGCTGGCGCGGCGGGTGCGCTGGTCTTCGTCGACCGGCGCCGCGCCGCGCACGATGTGACCTTTGAGGCCGGAGGCGCTTTTCCCGGTGATGACGACGCAGGGCTCGCGCAAGGCGTCACCGATGAAGGCGATCAGCACCTCGCCGCGCGGGTTCAGCGCTTGCAACGAGAAGTCGGAACCCCTGGTTTCGAGCTGCAGCGGCGGGTCGGAGAAGCCGAGGTCAAAACTCTCGTAGCGGCCCGGCACGGTGGTGCCCGACGACAGCACCACGCCGCGGCGGCGGTCGAGCAGGTCGATCAGGTCGTCGAGCCGGTTGGCGCCGCCGGAGAACTGCTCCACCGAGCGCGTCACCGCAAGCCCGCCATGGGTGCGGTATTCGCTTCTCGCCGGCAGTGAAAAACCCGTCCTGTTCATGTGATCCTCTTACGAAACTTGCCGAGGAAACGCCACACAGGACAAACGAAAAGGCCGTCGCGCTGCGATGACGGCCTCGGACGATCGGAGAAATGAAATCGCACCGGCCACCTCTCAGGAGGTGCGCCACCAGTGTTGCGCTGGACGGACGGCGGTGCTCATGGGCCATGGTAAACACCATGGGATGCGGGGACGTCAAGGGCGCATCGGCACAGCCGGAAGGACGGCCCCTCCCCCCGCCTCCCCCCTCGCGCGACCTCAAAAACAGGCTTAGTATTCAGCCCAAGACATCAAGAAACGGGAGAGGCGCGATGGCGGTACAGGCTCTGGGATATGCCGGCTTCGGATCCGCGGCGCTGGAGGATTGGCGGCAGTTCGGCACCGGGCTGGTCGGCCTGCAGGCGGTAGAGCGCGGCAATTCGCTGCTGGCGTTCCGGATGGACGACCGCAAGCAGCGCATCGTCATCGACCGCTCGCTGCCGGAGGGCGCGCGCTTCTTCGGCTGGGAGGTGGCGGATGCGGCCGCGCTGGACGCGCTTGCGGCCCGGCTCGAAGCGGCGAAGGTCGAGGTCGCGGCCGAGCCGCAGGCGCTTGCCGACGCGCGCCGGGTTCGCAGCCTGATTTCGTTTCACGATCCCGCCGGCAATCGGCTGGAGGCGTTTTACGGCGCCGAGATCGACAACACGCCGTTCAGCCCCGGCCGTTCGATCTCCGGATTCCGCACCGGGCCGCTCGGCCTTGGACATGCCGTGCTGACGGTCGAAAACATCGGCACGGTGATGCCGTTCTACGTCGACCTGCTCGGCTTCGGGCTCTCTGATTACATCGAAAAGCCGTTTCGCGCCTATTTCTTCCATGTCAACGCGCGGCATCATTCGCTCGCGCTGATCGAGACCGGCAAGAACGGCATGCATCATCTGATGGTGGAGTTGTTCTCGCTCGACGATGTTGGCCAGTGCTACGACATCGCGCTGAAGGAGCCGGATCGCATCGGCGTCACGCTCGGACGTCACACCAACGACTTCATGACCTCGTTCTACGCCAGGTCGCCGTCATCCTTCATGATCGAATGTGGCTGGGGCGGCCGCGAAATCGAGCCTCAGACATGGCAGCCGGTCGAGATGCATGATGGCCCGAGCCTCTGGGGCCACGACCGCGTCTGGCTGTCGCCGGCCGATCGCGAAGTGGCGCGCGAAATGCGGATGCGCGCGGCAGCATCCGGCCTGCGCGCGCCGGTGCAGGTGATGGAAGGGAATTACAGACTGATGTCCGGCACCTGCGCGTGGTGGGATGGGATAAGCGGGAAGAGCTGACGGCCAAGCCAACATGCATGTGTCGTCCCTGCGCAAGCAGGGACCCATAACCACAGGACCTCGTTGTCTAGCAAAGCCGTCTACCAGATTACTTGATCACTACGGCCACGGCGTATGGGTCCCTGCTTGCGCAGGGACGACGGCGCATCTCACCCCAGATGCTTCCTGAAAAACTCCGTCGCGCGGCCCCAGGCCAGCTCCGCGGCCTTGCGGTCGTGCACCGACATGCGCTGCTCGTTGGTGAAGCCATGCTCGGCTTCATAGCGATAAAGCTCGAGCGACTTGCCGGCGGCCTTCATGCCCTTCTCGAAGCCATCGACCAATTGCGGCGTGCACCAGTCGTCCTTGGTGGCGAAATGGGCTTGCAGCGGAATTTTGACATCCGCGGGCTTTGCCGCCTGTTCCGGCGGAATGCCGTAGAACACTACGCCGGCGGCAAGCTCCGGGATTTTCGTGGCGCCAATAATGGTGACCGCGCCGCCGAGGCAGAAGCCGGTCAATCCGACCTTGGCGCCGTTCTTGGCCAGATATTGCACGGCGCCCCGCACGGTCTGCGTGGTGGCGTCCATGAAATCCAGCGAGTTCATCTCTTTGCCGGCAGCGTCGGTGTCGTGATAGGGCACCACCTTGCCCTTGTAGAGATCGGGCGCCAGCGCATCGAAGCCGGCCCGCGCGAAGCGGTCGCAGATCCCCTTGATCTGCTCCTGCAGACCCCACCATTCCTGGATCACCACCACGCCCGGCGCATCGCCGCGCTTGGCGTTGGCGAGATAGCCGGCGGCGTCCTTGCCGTCCGGGCGCTTGAACGAAATGCTGGTACCCATGGGTTCCTCCGCTGATTTTCTTGGGGGGCCGATTGGCGGCCATTTTGTCCGGTGTGCGGTCAGGAAGCAATCGGGGCATGCGACATCGCGAGCCCAAACCAAACGACATTGTCATGGCCGGGCTTGACCCGGCCATCCATCCAACTTCGAAAAAGCTTTGATGATTTGATGGATACGCGGCTCACCCGTCTACGCCAAAGCTTCGCCGGGTCTTCGATATTGGTCCACCGAAGCTTTAGCGAAGGCGGAAGCCCGCCTATGACAGTGTGCTCGGGTCGCGGGCTCAGTGCACGTCGGCCCAGACCTTCTTCTTGGTGAAATACATCAGTCCCGCGAAGATGATCAGGAACACGAACACCTGCATTCCCAGCCGCTTGCGGTCTTCCATATGCGGCTCGGCGGCCCACATCAGGAAGGTGGTCACGTCCTTGGCGTATTGCGCCACCGTGGCCGGCGAGCCGTCGTCGAACGTGACCTGACCGTCGGAGAGCGGCTTCGGCATCTTGATGGCGTGGCCGGGGAAATATTTGTTGTAGTAGGAGCCATCGGGGATGGTCACGCCGGCCGGTGGCTTGTCCTCGAAACCCTGCAGGATGCTGACGACGTAGTTCGGGCCCTGCTCCTGGAACTGGGTGAAGAAGTCGAAGATGAACCAGGGGAAGCCGCGCTCATAGGAACGCGCCTTGGTGATCAGGGACAGGTCGGGAGGCAGTCCGCCGCCATTGGCCGCGCGTGCCGCCTGCTCGTTGGGAAATGGCGCCGGGAAATAATCGGCCGGCCGGCCGGGCCGGTCGAACATCTCGCCCTGATCGTTCGGGCCGTCCTTGATCTTGTAGTCGGAAGCGAATGCCGCCACCTGGGCCGCGGAATAACCGGGACCGCCGGGATCGGCGAGATTGCGGAAGGCGATATAGTTGAGCGAGTGACAGGCGGAGCAGACTTCCTTGTAGACCTTCAAGCCCCGCTGCATCGACCCGCGATCGAACTTGCCGAACGGACCCGCGAACGACCATTTCTGCGACGGCGGCGCTTCCTGCTCCTCGGCCCGGGCGTTTTGCACGCTTCCGGCGAACAGCGCGCCCGCGACCGCGAGCGCGATCGCCGTGGAGACCATCGGCGCGGTCTTGCTTGCGGTCTTCGCCAGCACGTCGTCGGCGATCGAATTCGGAAGCGGCCTCGGCTTTTCGATCCGGCTCAACAGCGGCAGCAGGACCAGGAAATAGGCGAAGTAGCAGAAGGTCAGGATGCGCCCGACAATCACATAGATGCCCTCAGGCGGTTGCGCACCGAGATAGCCGAGCAGCACGCAGACGACGACGAAGATCCAGAAGAATTGCTTGGCCAGCGGACGGTATCTGGACGACCTGGTCTTCGCGGTATCGAGCCAGGGCAGGAACGCCAGCACGATGATCGCCGAGAACATCGCGATCACGCCCGCGAGCTTGTTCGGGATCGAGCGCAAGATCGCGTAGAACGGCAAATAGTACCATTCCGGAACG
>DATNMT010000034.1:0-6595 GCA_035602495.1 Bradyrhizobium sp. | reverse complement strand
CCTTCGTCCGCGAACTCGGCGTCAAGGTGACCTGCCTGCACGAAGGCTCGGTGCTGGCGGAGGGAACTATCGATCAGGTTTCGTCGAACGAGCGGGTGATCGAAGTGTATCTGGGAAGATAGCGAATAGTGAGTAGCGAATAGAAACCAGGTGCGGAAACAATGATGATTCGAACTATTCGCTATTCGCTATTCGCTACTCGCGCCATTCGCCTTTGCGCGACCGGAGGTCGCCCATGCTGAAGGTCGAAAACATCAATCTCTATTACGGCGCGGCCCAGGCGCTGCGCGGGGTCTCGATCTCGGCCGAGCCGGGCAAGGTGATGTGCGTGCTGGGGCGCAACGGCGTCGGCAAGACCTCGCTGTTGCGCGCGATGGTCGGCCAGTATCCGATCGCCTCGGGCTCGATCACCTTCGACGGCGCCGACATCACCGGCCTGAAACCCTATGAACGGGCGCGCAAGGGCATCGGCTTCGTGCCGCAGGGCCGCGAGATATTTCCGCTGCTGACGGTTGAGGAAAACCTCAAGACCGGCTTCGGTCCGCTGAAGCGAGACGATCGCTTCATCCCGGATGACGTGTTCTCGCTGTTCCCGGTGCTGCAATCGATGCTGGGACGCCGCGGCGGCGATCTCTCCGGCGGCCAGCAGCAGCAGCTCGCGATCGGGCGCGCGCTGGTGATGCGGCCGAAACTCTTGCTGCTCGACGAGCCGACCGAGGGCATTCAGCCCTCGATCATCAAGGACATCGCCCGCGCCATCTCCTATCTCCGCAACCTCGGCAACATCGCGATCGTGCTGGTCGAACAATATCTCGACTTTGCCTGCGAGCTCGGCGACAATTTTGCCGTGATGGACCGGGGTGCGGTGAAATACGCCTGCGATCGCTCGAACCTCAATCCCGAAGAAATCAGTCGCCAGATGGCGCTCTAACCGACGCGGCCGCTTCCAGGTTGCGTCCCCGAGGGGGCGGATGCGGACCGATACCACGAGTGCGACTTCCGCGGTGTTCGCGGCCAACCGGGCGAGGGGCTCGGTGAGCTTCGACGTGCATCAGGCCGACGGCGTCACCCGCCGCCGGCGGCTCCATGAATCGGGCTCCTTGCGGGTGCGTTTTCCCTCACCCGAGGCGGACGGCCTGTCGGCGGTGTTCGTCAATACCGCGGGCGGGGTTGCCGGCGGCGATCGTTTCGAGATCGAGATCGCGGCGGGCGAGGGGGCGCGGCTTGCGGTGACGACGGCGGCGGCGGAAAAGGTCTACCGCGCCGAGGGCCCTGCCGCGCAGCTCCATATTGCCCTGAAGGCGGCCTCCGGCGCCCATTTGGCCTGGCTGCCGCAGGAGACCATCCTGTTCGATCGGGCGCGGGTCGAGCGCAAAATCGATATCGATCTGGCCGATGGCGCTTCGCTGCTGCTCTGCGAAATCGTGGTGTTCGGCCGTGCCGCGATGGGGGAGCGCATGCAGGCGGGCGAATTCGTCGACCGCTGGCGGCTTTCCCGCGGCGGCCGGCTGGTATTCGCCGAGACAATGCGGCTCGACGGCGACATCGGCGAAAAGCTTCGCCGCCCCACCGTGACCAAAGGCGGCGCGGCTGTTGGCACGGCCTTGATCGTGCCGGGCGACGAGGCGCTGGTGGAGCGGATTCGCGAGGTCGCAAATTCGTTTGGCGGCGAGGTCGGCATCTCCGCGTGGAATGGGTTTGCAATGGCCCGCTTCTGTGCCCAAGATGCGCAGCGGCTGCGCGCCGACATGATCGCAGTGCTCGGCCGCGCCTCTGATGGCGCGCTGCCGCGGCTATGGCTCAACTAGGGTTCGATCAATAATTAGAGTGCTCGCATGAATCTGTCTCCCCGCGAAAAGGACAAGCTGCTGATTTCCATGGCGGCGATGGTGGCGCGGCGGCGCCTCGAGCGCGGCGTCAAGCTCAACCATCCCGAAGCGATCGCCATCATCTCCGACTTCATCGTCGAGGGCGCCCGCGACGGCCGCACCGTCGCAGACCTGATGCAGGCCGGTGCGCAGGTCCTGACCCGCGCCCAGGTGATGCCCGGCATCGCCGAGATGATCCACGACATCCAGGTCGAGGCGACGTTTCCCGACGGGACGAAACTCGTCACCGTGCACGAGCCGATCCGATGAAGTTGTCATTCCGGGGCGGCGCGAAGCGGCGAACCCGGAATCTGGAGGTTATCAATTTCGAGATTCTCAGATGTGCAATTGCACATCGCAGTTCGCGTCTTCGACGCGCCCCGGAAATGACGGAGGAGGCAAAATGATCCCCGGCGAACTCTTCATCCAGGACGGCGAGATCGAACTCAATGCCGGCCGCAGGACGGTGACGCTCAACGTCGCCAACACCGGCGACCGGCCGATCCAGGTCGGCTCGCACTACCATTTCTTCGAAACCAATCCGGCGCTGAAGTTCGACCGCAAGAAAGCCCGCGGCATGCGCCTCGACATCGCCGCCGGCACCGCGGTCCGCTTCGAGCCGGGCCAGACCCGCGACGTGCAACTGGTGGCGCTTGCGGGAAAGCGCACCGTCTACGGTTTTCGCGGCGATGTGATGGGCAAGCTTTGAACGCGCTGGAATAGCAGGGGCTGAACCATGTCAGTAAAAATAAAACGTTCCGTCTATGCCGACATGTTCGGGCCGACCACCGGCGACCGGGTGCGGCTGGCCGACACCGATCTCATCATCGAGGTCGAGAAGGATTTCACGGTCTACGGCGAAGAGGTGAAATTCGGCGGCGGCAAGGTGATCCGCGACGGCATGGGACAGTCGCAGGTCACCAACAAACAGGGCGCCGCCGACACCGTCATCACCAATGCGCTGATCGTCGATCATTGGGGCATCGTGAAAGCCGACGTTGCCATCAAGGAGGGGATGATCTCCGCGATCGGCAAGGCCGGCAATCCCGACATCCAGCCCGGCGTCACCATCGTGATCGGCCCGGGTACCGACGTGATCGCGGGCGAAGGAAAGATCCTGACCGCCGGCGGCTTCGACAGCCACATCCATTTCATCTGCCCGCAGCAGATCGAGCACGCGCTGATGAGTGGCGTCACCTCCATGCTGGGCGGCGGTACCGGGCCGTCGCACGGCACCTATGCCACCACCTGCACGCCCGGCCCCTGGCACATGGCGCAGATGATCCAGTCGTTCGATGCGTTTCCGGTCAATCTCGGGATTTCCGGCAAGGGCAACGCCTCGCGTCCGGCCGCACTGGTCGAGATGATCAAGGCCGGTGCTTGCGCGCTGAAACTGCACGAAGACTGGGGCACCACCCCGGCCGCGATCGACAACTGTCTTTCCGTCGCCGACGATCACGACATCCAGGTGATGATCCATTCCGACACGCTGAACGAATCCGGCTTCGTCGAGGACACCGTGAAGGCGTTCAAGGGCCGCACCATCCACGCCTTCCACACCGAGGGCGCCGGCGGCGGCCACGCGCCGGATATCATCAAGATCGCCGGCCTGAAAAACGTGCTGCCGTCCTCGACCAATCCGACGCGGCCGTTCACCCGCAACACCATCGACGAGCATTTGGACATGCTGATGGTGTGCCACCATCTCGATCCCTCGATCGCCGAGGATCTGGCGTTTGCCGAAAGCCGCATCCGGAAAGAGACCATCGCCGCCGAAGACATCCTGCACGACCTCGGTGCTCTCTCGATGATGTCGTCGGATTCGCAGGCGATGGGGCGGCTCGGCGAAGTCATCATCCGCACCTGGCAGACCGCCGACAAGATGAAGAAGCAGCGCGGCTCGTTACCGCAGGACAAGGGCAACAACGACAACTTTAGGGTCAAGCGGTACATCGCAAAGTACACCATCAACCCCGCGATTGCCCACGGGGTGTCGAAATTGATCGGTTCGGTGGAGAAAGGGAAGCTGGCCGATCTCGTGCTGTGGTCGCCGGCCTTCTTCGGCGTCAAGCCGGAATGCATCATCAAGGGCGGCTCGATCGTGGCCGCGCCCATGGGCGATCCCAACGCCTCGATACCGACGCCGCAGCCGGTGCATTACCAGCCGATGTTTGCGGCCTTCGGCAAGTCGCTGACGGCCTCCTCGGTGGTGTTTTCGTCGAAGGCCGCGGTCGCCTCCGGGCTCGCGCGAAAACTCGGCATCGACAAGAAGCTCTATGCGGTGCAAAACACCCGCGGGCGTATCTCGAAGAAGAGCATGATCCACAACGACGCCACGCCCCACATCGAGGTCGATCCGGAGACCTATGAGGTGCGCGCCGACGGCGAGCTATTGACCTGCGCGCCCGCCGAGGTGCTGCCCATGGCGCAGCGCTATTTCATGTTCTAAGGTCCTGCCCGGCCGTTTGAGCCAGAATAAAAGCCCGGGAGGATGAGAGTGATTTACGTCGTTGCCACGCTGACCGTGAAACCAGAGACGCGCGCCGAATTCATCGCGGCGGCGACCGCCTGTATCAGGGAAACCCGCAAGGAGCCCGGTAATATCGCCTATGATTTGCATGAAAGCGTCACCGATCCGACCAGGATGGTGTTCGTCGAGCAATGGAAAGACGTCGACGCGCTGGTGCCGCACCGCGCCGCCGAGCACATGAAGACCTTCGGCCGGGTCGCAGTAAACTGCTTCGCGGCGCCGCCGAAGATCGAGGTCATCACGCCCGAAAAGGTCGACGTCCGCTAATCAAGAAAACAACGGGAGATAATACATGATCTATGTCGTCGCCACCTCGCAGGTCAAACCGGAATCGCGGGACGCCTTCATCAAGGGCGCCAGGGAATGCATCGCCGCCACCCGCAAGGAGAAGGGCTGCCTTTCCTACGAAAGCCACACCAGCATCAACGACCCCAATCTGTTCGTGGTGGTGGAGCGCTGGGAAAGCCGCGAGGACCTCAACGCCCACGGCAAGGCGCCGCACATGAAAGTGTGGCGCGAATATTCCGCGCCGCTAAAGGTGTCGCCGACGGTGATCGAGATCATCAGCGACGGCAAGGTGGAGAAGTTTTAGATCGCGTTTTCAAGCGAAGTGGGAACCGGTTCGCGTGAAGAAAACGCATCAAAAAGAGAGGCGAAGCCCATGATCCGCGCCACCCGCGTTCAGGGCCAACACCGCTGGAGCGAGCCCGCGGCCGATACCGTCGTGCTCGATTTCGACGACCGGCACCGGCGGCGGATGGCGATGACGGGCACGCGCGGGCTGGAGTTCCTGCTCGACCTCGAAAACGCAGTGGCGCTGCGCGGCGGCGACGCGCTGGTGCTCGAAGACGGCCGGCTGATCGAGGTGGTCGCGGCCCCCGAGCCGCTGGCGGAAATCCGCGGCAGCGATCCGCATCATCTGATCCGGGTGGCCTGGCATCTCGGCAACCGGCATCTGCCGACCCAGATCATGCCAAAAGCCCTGCGCATCCGGCGCGACCACGTCATCGAGGCGATGGTGCAGGGGCTCGGCGCGCGGGTGATCGAGATCGAGGCGCCGTTCGATCCCGAAGGCGGCGCTTATGCCGGCGCCGCGCATGCGCACGCCGAAGCCCACGCGCATGCCGAATCCCATTCGCATGCCCATGCCGGGCACGATCATGGCGATCCCGGTCATCACCATGACCCCGGTCATCACCATGACCACCATCACCACGACGAGCATTGCGAACACGAGCATCATCACGGCGATTCCCATGCTCATGACCACAAATAAGCCGCCCGCCGTGCCGCGGCGAAGCAAGGCGGTGGTGGGCGCGGCTGACAAAATCGCCGCGCCGAAAGCCGGCGGACCGGATGGCATGAGCGAAAGCGAGGCGGCGGCGCTGTATCGGCTGATGACCTGGCTGTCGCCGTCCTTCCCGGTCGGCGCGTTTTCCTATTCCTCAGGCATCGAATGGGCGGTGGAAGCAGGCGACATCACCGATGCCGCCTCGCTGACCGGCTGGCTTGCATCGATGCTTGCCGTTGGAAGCGGATTCTGCGACGGCGTGTTTCTGGCCCACGCCCACCGCGCCGCGTCGGCGCGCGATGCGGCGGCGTTGCGCGAGATCGCCGAGCTTGCCGCCGCCTTCGTGCCCTCGCGCGAGCGGCAGCTGGAAACCTCGTCGCAGGGCCGCGCCTTTATCGACATCGCGCGCGCCGCCTGGAATTGCGACGGCCTGGAGGCTGCGATCGCGGCCTGCGGCGGCGCCATGGTCTATCCCATCGCGGTCGGTCTCGTCAGCGCCGCGCACCAAATCCCGCTTGCGCCCGTGATGCATGCCTTCCTGCACGCGCTCGCCTCGAACTGGATCTCCGCGGGCAGCCGGCTCATTCCGCTCGGGCAAACCGACAGCCAGCGCGTGCTGGCCTCGCTGGAGCCGGTGGTCGCCGCCACCGCCGGCCGCGCGCTCGCCGCCTCGCTCGATGATCTCGGCAGCGCCACCTTCCGCGCCGATCTCGCCAGCCTGCGCCACGAGACGCAGTATACGAGGTTGTTCAGGTCATGAGGAAGTTCGCAACGCTATTCCCCCCGTCGTCCCTGCGAAAGCAGGGACCCATACGCCGCGGCCTGTCGTTTGGCGCCGCGGGCAGTTACCTTTTTTCAATACACCCGCCTGTGGTTATGGGTCCCTGCTTTCGCAGGGACGACATT
>DATNMT010000030.1:0-7315 GCA_035602495.1 Bradyrhizobium sp. | reverse complement strand
CCGCCGCGGCGGGGGACCGCCTGCTTGAAGGTCGCTTCGACGACGTTGCCGTAGGCGTTCTCCGGCAGCAGCGCGGCAAAGGATCGCTTTCCGATGCTGGCGGAATATTCCACGATCCGGTTGACGTCGGATTCCGGCAAGAAGCTCAGGAGATAGACGCCGCGTCCCGCCACGCTCGAATCGGTCGAGAACGCGATCACCGATATGCCGCGCGGGCGCGCCAGCTGCGCGGTCGCCGGCACCGACAGCGCAAACAGCGGACCGAGAATGATCTCGGCGCCTTCGTCGAGCGCCTGCTGGGTACTCTGGCCCGCGCCTTGCGGATTGCCGCCGTCATCCTTGATCAGGAGCTGGATGTTGGGATTCTGGAATTCCGCCAGCGCCATCTCGGCGGCGTTCTTCATCGATTGCGCCGCGACCCCGGCATTGCCCGCGGCCGACAGCGGCAGGATCAATCCGACCTTGACCTGCCCGTTGCCGACCGCGAGCGGTTGCTGCGTCGGGCCGGACGGACCGGCCTCCGGCTGCGAACCGAACGGATTGGAAAACTGCCCAAAGCTCCGCGCGACATCGCCGGAGCAAGCCCCGAGCAGGGGCGCGCCGAGCAGCAAGCCGACCGCCGTCCGCCGGGTTGCCCCGGAAGGCTTCTGCCCCGAGTGCGGAGATCTGGGTTTGCGCGGCCCCACCATCGTTTCTCTTCTCTTGACCGACCGGGATCGGCCAGAACGTCCACTGGGCTACCGATCAGGAGGGTGGATTCAGACATATTGTCGGCGAATAGTTAACCAAAACAAAAGGTTTATAGCACCTCGGGCGCGGGCCGGGTTGCAGACCCCGGTTCCCTTAACCGTTATGCGGCCCCGCATTTCCTTGGGCCGCAAGCCACGTGGCGCAAGCGCTTTGTTCCCTCTGGAGGTTCCAAGGACCTTCCCCAGACGCGAAGGCGGTATCCACTTCGCGCGAAAACGCTCTAGATTGCCATTATGCGCGCAAAAGCTGTTTCGACAAATACGCCTGAAGGCGAGGCGGGTTTTCCGGCCCGCACATTTTCCATCGGCGGCCACGTCCTGACCGCGCCGAAGCCGGTTCCCGGCCTGCATCTGGTGGCCACCCCGATCGGCAATCTCGGCGATATCACCCTGCGCGCGCTGGAGACACTGGCCGGCTGCGACATCATCGCCTGCGAGGACACCCGCATCACCCGCCGGCTGACCGAGCGTTATGGCATCACCGCGCAGCTAAAGCCCTATCACGAGCATAACGCCGCGCTGGCGCGCCCAAAAATCCTGGAAAGACTGGCGCGGGGCGCTTCGATCGCGCTGGTGTCGGATGCCGGCACGCCGTTGATCTCCGACCCCGGCTTCAAGCTAGTGCGCGAGGTCTGCGCGGCGGGTCATGCGGTGATCGCGCTGCCGGGGCCGTCCTCGGTGCTGACGGCGCTGGCGGTGGCGGCGCTGCCGACCGACCGGTTTTTCTTCGAAGGTTTCCTGCCGCCGAAGCAGACCGCGCGCCGCGCGCGGCTCGCCGAGCTGGCGCGGATCGACGCCACGTTGGTGATGTTCGAATCCGGCAACCGGGTGGAGGAGACGCTGACCGATCTTGCCGGCATCATGGGCGCGCGCGACGCCGCGATCTGCCGTGAACTGACGAAACTGCATGAAGAGGTTTTGCGCGCGCCGATTGCCGAACTGGCGCGATCGGCGGACACGCTGGAGACGCGCGGCGAATTCGTGCTGGTGATCGGCCCGCCGGCGGCGGACGCGCAAAGCATGACCGAAGATGCGCTTGACGATCTCCTGCGCGCCTCGCTGGCGCGCGACAGCGTCAAGGACGCGGTCGCGCATGCGGTCGAACTATCCGGCCGCCCCCGCCGCGAGATTTACGCCCGCGCGCTCGAACTCGCCAAGCAAGCCAAGGCTGGTCATGGCCAAGGCTGACAACAAGACTGACGGCATCACGCCGCCCGACAAGCTGACAAAAGCCGCCTCGCCGGCGCGCGTAGCGGCGTTTCGCACCGGGCTTTCAGCGGAAAACCGCGCCGCCGCGTATCTGATGGCCAAAGGCTATCGCATCCTCGCAAAACGCTATCGCACGCCCTATGGCGAGATCGACCTGGTGGCGCGCAAGCGGCATCTCGTGGCCTTTATCGAAGTCAAGGCCCGCGCCAGCCTCGACGAGGCGGCCTATGCGGTGACGCCGCGCCAGCAGGCGCGCATCATCGAGGCGGCGCAAGCCTGGTTGATGGCGCATCCCGAACATGCCGAATTCGAGCTGCGTTTCGACGCCATGCTGATTGCGCCGAGGCGCCTGCCGCGCCATCTGTTAGCGGCCTTCGACGCCAGCCCCTGAATTTCCTCCCCAAACAACCCTTGCGGACCAACCCATGAAATTGAACGTCGCCGTCCAGATGGACCCCATCGCGCGCATCAACATCCGCGGCGATTCCACCTTCGCGCTGCTGCTGGAAGCGCAAAAGCGCGGCCACGGGCTGTCGTATTACACCCCCGACAAGCTTTCACTGAAGGGCGAGGAGCTGGTCGCGCCGCTGCAAATTCTTTCCGTGCGCGACGAGCCCGGCGATCATTTCACCCTCGGCGAGCCGCGGCGCGAGCCGCTCGCCCAGTTCGACGTCATCCTGCTCCGTCAGGACCCGCCCTTCGATCTCGCCTACATCACGTCCACGCATTTCCTCGAACGGATCCACCCCAAGACGCTGGTGGTGAACGACCCGGCCAGCGTGCGCAACGCGCCGGAAAAGCTCTTCGTGATGGATTTTCCGTATCTGATGCCGCCGACCCTGATCTCGCGCGATCTCGACGAGATCAACGCCTTCCGCGACGAGCACGGCGCGGTGGTGATGAAGCCGCTGCACGGCCATGGCGGTGCGGCGGTGTTTCGGGTGATGCCGCAGGACATGAATTTCGGCTCGCTCTACGACATGTTTTCGGTGACCTTCAAGGAGCCCTGGGTGATCCAGCGCTTCCTTCCCGAGGTGAAGCACGGCGACAAGCGCATCATCCTGGTCGACGGCGAATTCGCCGGCGCCGTCAACCGCGTGCCAGCCCCCGATGACCTCCGCTCCAACATGGTGCGCGGCGGCGCGGCCCAAGCCACCGACTTGACCTCCCGCGAACGCGAAATCTGCGCGACGCTGGGGCCACGCTTGCGGGAGCGCGGGCTGTTGTTCGTCGGCATCGACGTGATCGACGGCAATCTCACCGAGATCAACGTCACCTCGCCCACCGGCATCCGCGCCGTCGCCCGGCTCGGCGGCCCGGACGTGGCGGCGAAGATCTGGGACGTCATCGAGAAGAAGCGGGGGTAGCGGCCTGCGCTCGCGGCTCTTCGGCGCAGCCGGTGGCGGCGAAATAGCCGGACGCCGCCCGCGCGCAGCCCATCTTGTGTCATCGCAAGAACCGGCTAACCTGACCTGGGCTGATTTTCAGGGGAGGGGGTGAAGATGTCGCGCATTGGTGTTCTCGTCGCGGGTTTGCTGCTCGCTGCCGCGTTTGGCGCGACCCCGGCTGGCGCCGATGGCGCCGTGGCCGTCGGGCTTCCTGCCAATGTGGCAAAGGAGGGGGTTTCGATCGGGGTTTCCATCAACATCGAAACGGGGGACGCCGCAAACGCAGCGGCGCTCAAGAGCTGCCGAACACCCCCGGCCAGGACCGTTTCAAATACGCCGGTGACGACCAAGACGAGCCGGCTCTGCAAGCTTTACGCGAGTTTTCACGACCAATGCTATGCCTACGCTTTCGACCCACAGGACGGGACGCCGGGTTTCGGCTGGGCCGTGGCGGATGATCAGCGTGGCGCCGAAAAGCAGGCGCTCGACAATTGCGAGAAGACCGCCGGTCCGGCACGCCGCGCCGCCTGCGTGATCGTGAAAGCGGCCTGCGACGGAAAGGCGAAATAGCGAGGGCCCTCGCGGCTTCCGAAGCATCCGCGACCGGATCGAGGCGAAGCGCGGCGGAAAATAATTTCCTTCGTTTCGTGATGGACCTGGTTACGCGCTTTTCGCTTGCGCGCCATCCAAACGTCCAAAAGCGGGCGCAACCTGCGCGAGCCCGGTGATCCGCCCGGGCGACAAAACTCATTTTAAAAAAGGGGAGGAACGCATGGCATATCCTGTTTCGCGAAGATCCTTGCTCGGGCTCGGCGCCGGTCTCGGCGCCGCTGCCATGATGGGCGGCAGCGCGCTGGCGCGCGCGCCCAAGGTCGGGACCCAGCCGTCCTATTTCTACCGCTTCCCTCTCGGCAATGCCGAAGTCACCGTGGTCTCCGACGGACCGCTGCCGCTCGGCCCGCCCAAGGGCACTTTTACGGGCGCCTCCGAGGACGAAATCAACAAGATGCTGACCGACAACTTCCTGGCGCCCGACAACATCGTGCTCGAGCAAAACTCGCCGATCGTCAACATGGGCGACAAGCTGGTGCTGTTCGACACCGGCATGGGCACCGCGAAGAACTTCGGGCCGAGCACCGGCCGCCAGCAGAAGAGCATGGTGGAGGCCGGCATCAAGCCGGAGGACATCGACGCGGTGGTGTTCTCGCACGCCCATATCGATCATATCGGCGGCGTGGTCGACGATGCCGGCAAGGTGCTGTTCCCGAACGCGCAGTTCTACATCGCCCAGAGCGATTTCGACTACTGGACCGACGAAGGCAAGATGGGCAGCCCGCTGAAGGATTTTATCGTCCACGCGCGCAAGAACCTGTTGCCGGTGCGCGACCGTCTCGTGTTCTACAAGGACGGCCAGGAATTCCTGCCCGGCGTCCAGGCGCTCGCCGCACCCGGCCATACCGTGGGCCACCACATCTTCATGGTCACCTCCGACGGCAAATCCTTTGCCTTCCTCGGCGACCTGACCCATCACCAGGTTCTCTTGATGGAAAAGCCGCGGATGCAATTCTCCTACGACACCGATCCGAATCAGGCCGCGGAGTCACGCGTGAAAATGCTGGACATGCTGGCGGCCAACAAGATCGCGGTGATGTCATATCACTACCCGTGGCCCGGCTATGGGCATGTGGTGAAGACCGGTGAGGGGTTTCATTATCTGCCGCATCCGATGAACATGATGCTTTAGGCAGAGTTGGCTTGGGGGCAGGTCGGTCGCCGACCCCCAAGCCAGTCTATCTATCCCAATTCATGGTCCGCACCTTGGGATCAGAGTCAAAACTCGTTGGAGGCAGATCGAGTCCAGCCCGTGGCATTTCGCAAAATATTCGAATGCCAGTGGGACTAAAGTGAATTCTCCAGGTTTGCCTGCCCACCTCTTCGGTCCTGGTGAAAGCTCGACAGGTCAGCAACGCATAATTCGCGGCAAAAGTCGTAGTCCGCGCCGATTCATACTTGATGACCTCAATTCCGGCGGCCCTCGCACCGTCTGCCAGAGATTGGCATGGCGCATAATCCGTCTGGTGTCGCCAGACCGAACGATGATTGTCCAGAGGAGGCACCGTTAGATCGGTAGCGCGTTCGGTTCCAAACTCAACGGCGAAAGCCGTATATTCACCGGGATTCCTGGGCCAGGGGGTACGAGGAGAGTCAGCAAAAAACAACAGCCGCGAAAACGCCAACTCGGTCATTGCCGTCTTGGCCAATTCCGAGGCGTAAAAGACGCCGAGTGTCAGGCCGGCTCGACGAAATCGGGACCCAATCGGATATGGCGCACCATACCGAAACGGCGTCGACAATAAATAACTCAGATGCTGACACTCGACTGGGACCGGCGGCTTGCTGTTCTCAATGATTTGCTCGAGACGCTGCTGTTCGGACAAGTTGTCGGTAAGTTTGGCCGTCGAAACCTGGTGTTGAGCTTCGACGGCGCGCCATGCCCTGGCCGCCAGCGGTCGTGCGCTAGACGACAGCTCTTCGAGCGTCCAGATAGCTGATGACATTCACTAATCCTGACACAGTCTGCACTAGCTCAATGGGCGTTCCGTCGAGCGCTGTGTTTGGATTGGAAAGCCACTTTGCCGAAACTTCGTCGTCGCCCCCCGTCACAGCGTCCAGCGATCGGTAAAGACGTATGAATAGGACGGCCAACTGGAATGGCTTTTGACCTGATTCCAGCGGGTATTCCCCCTTCTTCATCCTTGAAACCGAGGCCTCGGAAGCGCCGATAATGCGCGAAAGAACCCTGTTGCTGATCCGGAGCTTTTCCACGGCGCGGACCAAAGCTTTGGCAACGAGTGTTGAATCAGAGACGGATGAATCCGGCTGCGCGATCGGCGTCGGCATTGTAGCCTCCTTTATTTCTGTTGAAATAATACAACATTGTTCTTTCCTTAGAAAGAAGAAAGTTTGCAAAAGAGGGAACGATCGCCAAAAAGCCTCTTCAGACAGATTATTGAGATCAGGGGTTGCGAACGGGAGACGCTTCAGGGGAGCGTTGTTCTTCTAATGTTCTTGCGCCTCTTCCCGCCTTCCGCTACCCTCGCGTGCATCAGGGGGCAGCATTGTCCAGCGGGTTTCGACGGTAGCCTTTGAGGGGATCGAGGCCCGCGCGGTCGACGTGCAGGTGCAGGTCGCGCCGGGGCTGCCGGCGTTTGCCATTGTCGGCCTGCCGGACAAGGCGGTGTCGGAAGCCCGCGAGCGGGTGCGCTCGGCGCTGATCGCCTCGGGGCTGGCGCTGCCGGCGCGCCGTATCACCGTCAATCTCGCGCCTGCGGATCTGCCGAAGGAAGGCAGCCATTACGACCTGCCGATCGCGCTCGGGCTGATGGCGGCGATCGGCGCTATACCGCCCGACGCGCTTTCAGGTTTCACCGTGCTCGGCGAACTCGGCCTCGACGGCTCGATCGCCCCGGTCGCGGGCGTGTTGCCGGCGGCGATCGGGGCCAATGCGCGCGACGAGGGGTTGATCTGTCCGGCAGCTTGCGGCGCCGAGGCGGCCTGGGCCAGCCCGGATATCCAGATCGTGGCGGCGAATTCGCTGATCCAGATCGCCAACCATTTCAAGGGCACGCAGGTGCTGTCGCGCCCGCAGCCGAAGGTGCACGAGCCGGGCGCCGAGCGGCTCGACCTGCGCGACATCAAGGGCCAGGAGAGTGCCAAACGCGCGCTCGAGATCGCGGCGGCCGGCGGGCATCATCTGCTGATGATCGGCTCGCCCGGCGCCGGAAAATCAATGCTGGCGGCACGGCTGCCCTCGATCCTGCCGCCGCTGTCGCCGTCCGAACTGCTCGAAGTCTCGATGATCGCCTCGGTCGCCGGCGAAATCAGGGACGGCGCGCTGACGGCGCGGCGGCCGTTCCGATCGCCGCATCATTCGGCGAGCATGGCGGCGCTGACCGGCGGCGGCATGCG
>DATNMT010000407.1:0-3113 GCA_035602495.1 Bradyrhizobium sp. | reverse complement strand
TTGCCGCCACGCTCGACGGCCATCGGCTGGTCTCGAACAAATCGGTGTGGCGCAATTTCCCGTGGATCTGGAACGAGCGCTGGTCGTTCAAGAACATGGTGCTGATCGGCGATGCCTTGCATTCGGCGCACTTTTCAATCGGGTCGGGGACACGGCTCGCAATCGAGGACGCGATCGCGCTTGCCAAGGCACTCGAGGCGGAGGGCGACATTCCCGCAGGCCTCCATCGCTACCAGGCCGAGCGCCAGCCGATCGTGAAAAAGCTGGTGACCGCAGCGCGCACCAGCGCCGACTGGTACGAGAAATTTCCCGCGCATATGAAACTCGGCCTGATGGATTTTGCCTATAGCTACATCACCCGCTCGGGGCGGATCGACGATGCGCGGCTGCGCGCGATGTCGCCCTCCTTCATGGCGCGCTACGAGGCGTCGCGGCCGCGCGCGGCAGGCGGGAGTCAGCGATGACGGCGCCCGCGCAGCCGGTCCTCGACGCCGTCCCGCCAGACAGCCCCGGCGCGCGCGAGATCGGATTTACGATCGCGCAACACTACAACGCCAGCCGCATCCTGTTCGACAATCTTGCCAAAGGCCGCGGCGACCGGATAGCGCTGACGGGACCACTGGGGACGCGCAGCTATGCCGAGCTTTGCGCCGACGCCTCGCGCTGGGGCCACGGCTTTGCGTCGCTCGGATTGCAACGCGGCGACCGCATCCTGATGTTCCTCGACGACACGCCGGCCTATCCGGCGGCGTTTTTCGGCGCGGTGCGCGCCGGTTTCGTCCCCTTGTTGATCAATACGCTGACGCCGCCGGACCTGTTGCAATTCTATCTGTCGGATTCGAGTGCCGCTGTTGCCGTCGCCGATGCCGAATTTTGCGCGCGCTTCAACGCCGAGGCCTGCAGGGATACCGCGCTGCATACGCTGGTCGTGGTCAACGGCGAGGCCGGCGGTCACGCCGTGCCGAAGGCGGTCGTCGCCGAACGCTGGCTGCCGGATTTTGACGCCGATCTCACTGAGGCCGACACCGATCGCAACGAGATGGCGTTCTGGATGTATTCGTCTGGCTCGACCGGCCGGCCCAAGGGCATCGTCCACCTGCAGCACGACATGGCCTATAGCGACGCAGCCTTTGCGCAAAGCGTATTGAAGCTGAAAGAGGACGACATCTGCTTCTCGGTGCCAAAGATGTTCTTCGCCTACGGCTTTGGCAATTCGATTACCTTCCCGTTTTCCGCCGGCGCGGCCACTCTGCTGCTGCCCGGCCAGCCAAAGCCTGCGGCGATCTTCGAGGCGATCGCGCGTTTTCGCCCCAGCGTGTTTTTCGGGCTGCCAACGCTCTATACGTCGCTGACAAAGGCCGAGGGCGCGGCAGTTGCGGATTTCTCCTCGCTGCGGATGGCGCTGTCGGCCGCCGAAGTGCTTTCGTCCGAGGTCTTCAACGGCTGGAAGAAACTCAGCGGCCTCGAGATCGTCGAGGGGCTGGGCTCCACGGAGGTGCTGCACATCTACCTCAGCAACCGCCCCGAGCGGAAAAAGCTCGGCGCCGCCGGCCTTCGCGTGCCCGGCTACGAAATCGCGCTGCGGGACAAGGACGGCCCCGAGGTCGGCGACAACGAGGAAGGAATCCTGTGGGTACGCGGTGATTCCTCGACGCCGCTGTACTGGAACCGGCCGGACAAATCGGCCGAAACCATCCGCGAGCAGGGCTGGATCTATACCGGCGACCGTTTTGTGCGCGACAGCGACGGCTTCCACTTCTTCCGCGGCCGCGCCGACGATCTGATAAAAATTTCCGGCCAATGGGTCTATCCGCTCGAAGTCGAGCTGTGCCTCATCGAGCATCCCGAGGTGCGCGAATGCGCGGTGTTCGCCACCGAACTTCCCGACCGCCGCATGACGCTGAAGGCGATCGTGGTCATGAACTCCAGCGGGTTCGACGAGAGCGAGGCGACCAGACGGCTGCAGGATTTTGTGAAGGCAAAGCTGCTGCCCTACAAATATCCGCGCGAAATAAAATTCATCGACGAATTGCCGAAGACCGGCACCGGCAAGATCGACCGCCAGGCGGTGATGCGGATTTGAGCCGTCAGTGCCGCAACACATTCGATGTCGTCCCCGCGAACGCGGGGACCCATAACCACCGATGTCTGTTGTGGCGCCAGATCGCTGCTCCAGCTTCGCAAAAACACAAACCTGGGGTTATGGGTCCCGGCTCAAGGCCGGGACGACATGGGAGTTTTGGTCTAACCCCCCAACCCCGTCCCACCATAAAGCCACGCCAGATCGGCGTAATAATCCTCCGAACTCTTCGCGCGCATGATGGCGTTACGCAGGCGGGCGTGTTCGCCGGCGGGGTGGTAGATGTGCTCGCCGATGGCGCGCGACAACAGCTGCACGCGCGCGGTGCGGGGGAAGCGCTGCTGGCGGTATTTTTCCAATGCGCTGGCGTAATTGTCCGGATGGCTGCCCAGCATGTGCGCCAGGCACACCGCGTCCTCCATCGCCTGGCAGGCGCCTTGCGCGAAATATTGCAGCATCGGATGGGCGGCGTCGCCGAGCAGCGCGACGCGGCCATCCACCCAGCGTTCGCTGGGATCGCGGTCGCACAACACCCAGAGCCGCCAGTTCCTGCCGTGTCGGATGATGCTTTGCGCGCGTTCATGCACATGCGCAAATCCGCGCATGACTTCGCCGTCGGACACCGGCTTGCCCGCCACCGGCTCCGGCGCGTCATTGTGACAGGTGACGACAAGGTTGAACACCTTCCAGCCCGACAGCGGATAATGCACGATGTGGCATTTCGGGCCGGCCCACAGCGTCGCCGCGTTCCAGCGCAAATCCTCCGGCATCTGTTCGGTCGGGATCACCGAGCGATAGGTGGTGTGGCCGGAGACCCGCGGCGGCCCGTCGGCGGCGACTTGCTTGCGAATGTTCGACCACAGCCCGTCGGCGCCGATCAGGAGTCGGCCGGTGACATCATCGCCGGAAGAAAGATGCGCCGTCACCGACGAGCCGTCCTGGTCGTAACCCGTCACTTCGCTGCTGACGCGCAGTTCGATCAGCTCATGATCCCGACATGCTTTCAGGAACACGCCGTGCAGATCGCCGCGAT
>DATNMT010000003.1:0-6028 GCA_035602495.1 Bradyrhizobium sp. | reverse complement strand
CTCCGAGGTGCGCGAACGCCCGCCGGCTTCGTGGCTGGCCGCCCTGCGTGATAGCCGCGTGCTTATCCTTGCGGTGATCCAGTTCGGTTTCACCCTGGTATCGTACGGCACCGGCATCTTTCTGCCGCTGATCCTGAAGGAGTACCATTTGTCGAACTTGACCATCGGCTGGATGGCGGCATTGCCATATTTGTTCGCCTCGGCCGGCATGATCGTGTGGGCGCGCTATGTCGACCAGAGAGGCCGGCGCGTTGTGAATCTGGCGGTTGCCTGCGTGCTGGGTGGCGTGGGTCTGGTGGCGCCGATCGTGTCGGGATCGCTGGCGGTTGCGTTGGTCGGGTTCAGCGCGGCGCTGGTCGGCGTGACCGCGGCGCGGGCGATCTTCTGGTCGATACCGACGCGCTTCCTGACCGGCGTGGCCGCAGCCGGCGGGCTGGCGTTCATCAACAGCATCGGCACCATCGGCGGTTTTGCCGGCCCGTCGATGATGGGCTGGCTGAGGGAATTCTCAGGCTCCTACGTTACGGGCCTCGCCGCGATGGCCGCGATCATGATCGCAGCCATGCTCGCATCGATGTCGCTGAAGCTCGTGATGTCGAAGGAGTAGAGGCTTCGGCTCCCGGCCTTAAGGAAAGCACATGGTTGGATGGAACGACTTCAAGCCGGCCGCGATCAAGCCGACGGTGTCGATGGCAGACCTCGATAAACTCGATATCCGGGTCGGCACCATCGAACTGGTCGAGGACGTTCCGGCGTCGGAAAAGCTCGTGCGGCTGCGCGTCGATTTTGGCGATCACAAGCGCACCATCCTGGTCGGAATGAAGCAGGAGCGGTTGGATGTGAAATCCGAGGTGGAGGGCAAACAGGCGCTGTTCGTCGTCAATCTGCCGGCGCGAAAGATGGCCGGTGAGACGTCGGAGGGCATGATGTTCGATATCGGCTATGCCGACGGCGGCTTGCCGATATTGGCCGTGCCGGAAAAGCCGATACCCAATGGCTGTCGCGCCGGGTGACGGAGACATCACAAGGCTGGCTCAACATCACCCGGTGGCCTGCGCCGATGGACTTTTTCGCCCCTTGCGCCTAGATATGCTGCTATGAGCGCTTCGCTTCGACGAAGCGCTTTGTCATTTTCGGGATTGGCGTGTGATGGCACCAAAAGTCTTCATCGATGGCGAGGCTGGAACGACCGGGCTTCAAATCCGTGACAGGCTGGCGGCGCGGCGCGATCTTGAGCTCATCTCGGTCGAGCCGGCCCGGCGCAAGGATCGCGAAGCCCGGCGCGACATGCTCAACCGCGCCGATCTCGTCATCCTTTGTCTGCCGGACGATGCCGCGCGTGAAGCGGTTTCGCTGATCGAAAGCAACACCGTGCGGGTGATCGACGCCTCGAGCGCCTACCGCACCGCCGACGGCTGGACCTATGGCTTTCCCGAGATGACCAAAGCGCAGCGCGCGGCGATCGTCGGGTCGCATCGGGTATCCAACCCCGGCTGTTATCCGACCGGCTTCATCGCGCTGATGCGGCCAGCGGTCGAGGCCGGGCTGGTCCCGGCGGATTGGCCGGTTTCGATCCATGCCGTTTCGGGTTACAGCGGCGGCGGCAAAAACATGATCGCCGAGTTCGAGAACAGGGATTCGCCCGGCTACACGCATGTGCCGTATCGCATCTACGGCCTGAACCACGCCCACAAGCATGTGCCGGAGATGCGCGTCCATAGCGGCCTGTCGAACACGCCGCTGTTTGCGCCGAGTGTCGGCCGCTACGCCCAGGGCATGATCGTCGAGGTGATGTTCCCGTTGCGGGCATTGCCCACGGTGCCGCGGCTCGCGGACTTTCATGCCGTGCTCAAGCAAGCCTATGCCGGCGAGCGCTTCGTCGAGGTCGCCTCGCTGGAGGAGGCCGCGGCTGTCGGAACGCTGGACCCCGAGGGCCTGAACGGCACCAACCGGCTGAAACTCTACGTCTTCGGCTCCGATGAAATGGGGCAGGTGCGGCTGGTCGCGCTGCTCGACAATCTCGGCAAGGGCGCCTCGGGGGCGGCGGTTCAAAACCTGAACCTGATGTTCGGTCTTCCGGAAGCGACCGGTCTGGACGCGGCTTTCCAGAGCTAGATCTGTCTGCGATCGCCGGGCGGCACGCGCTTCGCCGAGCCACCGTGGCGCGGATGGCCGCGGCGATTTTCGATAACCTTGCCGGCAACATCGGCTGGAATTGCGCGGGCTCGCTTCCTAAATGATGAGCGTTGCGGATTTTTGCGTATTTCAGGAGGCCTCGAATGGGCCTGAAGCATGTTTCCATCGCTATCCTTTGCGCCGCGCTCGCGGCATGGAGCGGCATGGCGGCCGCGGACGAGTATCGTCCGGACGAGTTCCTCGGTCTCGACCTTTCCAGGGCAGTCCTTTCGCCGAAGCCGCTCGGGCCGCCGGCCGAATTCGCGCCGGTTCCGGTCGAGGCGAAGGCCGATCGCGGCAACGCGACCGCGCAGGCCCGCGTGGAACCGAAGGCCCGGCGCGGGATCGTTTTGCACAGGACCCGCGTTGCGCATCTCGGCGCGAAGAGGCCGCGCATTGCGGCGCGGACCAAACTCGCCCGTCACCACGGCAATCCGCTCGACGCGCAAGCCTTCGATACGCGGATCCAGGTCTGGCCCTGCAAGTCGGGCGGCATCTGCAACTGGAAGCGCTGAGATCATCGCGTCCTCGCCCGAGTCACACGCCCGTCGCAAAACCTCGATATCGACGGCCGATCGGAGGTCATGACGGTGACGCTGAAGGACGTCGAAAACCGCGATCTGTGGTCGGTCGACATCGAGCCGCGGCCGGACGCGCGGCCGGGTAGACTGCTCGCGCAGCACATCTGAGCTCTTGTTCACCGCGTCACAATCAAATAGCCGCCGAACACCAATAGCATCGACAGCACGACCAGCGCGCCGACCACGGCGGTCACGATCGCCAATAATTGGTTGGCCTCCAGCCATCGCCGCAACGCCCTGACCATGCCGTTTCAATCCGATCTTGATTTGTCGTCCGCTCTGCGGGCAGACTATCAAATCGCGGAACCACTGTCTCACCCCCTCCAGCCAAACGCCCGTTCGCGGCACGCATCGCCGGCGCCCGATTGCGGCGGCATCCAGTCATCAGGAGTTTTCATGGACCATCTGCACACCCAGGGCATCAGCCTGCCTCGGCTCGGGCTCGGCACCTTTCGCATGCAGGGCGATGCCTGCCGCGCGGCGGTGGAAAGCGCGCTTTCGCTCGGCTACCGCCATATCGACACCGCGGAGATGTATGGCAACGAAGAGGCGATCGGCGCCGCGATTGCCGCCGCGCGCCTCCCGCGCAAGGATCTGCATGTCACCACCAAGGTGTGGAACGAAAACCTCGCACCGGACGCGATCCGCCGGGCGTTCGACACGTCCCTGAAAAAGCTCCGCCTCGACCAGATCGATCTCTATCTGGTGCACTGGCCGGCGCGGAACATGAACCTGCCGGCGATGTTCGAGACGCTGCTCAAGCTGAAACAGGAGGGCCGCACCCGCGCCATCGGGGTCGCCAATTTCAACATCGCGCTGCTCAGGACGGTGGTCGAGGAGATCAAGGCGCCGATCGCCTGCAATCAGGTCGAATACCATGTGATGCTCGACCAGACGCCGCTGCGCAAATATATGTCCGCGCAATCGATCCCGCTGGTGGCCTATTGCCCGCTGGCACAGGGCAGGGTGGCCTCCGACGAGACGCTGGCCGCGATCGGCCGCAAGCATGGCGCCAGCGCCGCGCAGGTGGCGCTGAAATGGCTGCTCGACCAGGACGGCGTCGCCGCGATCCCGAAGGCGTCGCGCAGCGAGAGCCAGAAGGCCAATCTCGGCGCGCTGAATGTCGGGCTCGACGATGAGGACAACCAGGCGATTGCGGCGCTGCCCAAGAACAAGCGCTGTGTGAATCCCGGTTTTGCCCCGGCGTGGGATTAGGGCGGATTTGCATGCTTTTCCAGCGGCATGGCTTTGATTCCGTCGGCTTTCTGACATATCCGCGTTCGAGTTCCACGCGCATTAGTTGTGTAACTGTTGTGTCCGGGTCACAGTAATGCGGAGGGAATCCCTGTAATTTGCAGACCGCTGGGGGAGCGGAGAGCTCAAAATGAAGAAGCTTATTTCGGGTGCCGTTGGTCTCTTGACGCTGGGACTGGCCGTTCCGGCGATTGCCGCCGATCTGCCGGCGCGAACCTACACCAAGGCGCCGCCGCCGGTGATCGCGCCGATCTATGACTGGAGCGGATTCTACATCGGCGCCAATGGCGGCGGGGGATCGAGCCGCAAGTGCTGGGACTCCACAACTCTGACCGGCGTATTTATTTTTGGCGAAGGCTGTCACGATGCGACCGGCGGCGTCGCCGGCGGTCAGATCGGTTACCGCTGGCAGTCCAGCGCCTTCGTGTTCGGCCTCGAAGCCCAGGGCGACTGGGCCGATCTGCGCGGCTCAAACATCAGCCTGTTCGTGCCGTTCTTCACTAACCAGTCGAAGATCGATGCGTTCGGACTGTTCACCGGCCAGGTCGGCTATGCCTTCAACAACGTCCTGCTCTACGCCAAGGGCGGCGGCGCGGTGACCGGCGACCGGTTCAGTGTGACCACGACGGCCGGCAACATTCTCGCGGGCACGGCGGCGGATCAAACGCGCTGGGGCGGCACAGTCGGCGCCGGCGTCGAGATCGGCTTTGCGCCGAACTGGTCGGCGGCGGTCGAATACGACCATCTGTTCATGCAGGACAAGCTCACCACCTTCGCGACGGTGCCGGCGAGCGCTTTCCTCTTCGGAGCCGATCGCATTCGTCAGGACGTCGATCTGATCACCGTTCGCGTCAACTACCACTGGGGCGCTCCGGTCGTCGCGAAGTTTTGAGATGGCGCCGACGGCGGACCTTGCCGCGCTGAAGCTCGGCGATTTTTCGCCGCATCTCGATGGGGTCTTCGAGATGCTCACGGCCGGCGGCACGATCCCGCTGAAGCTGGCGAAAGCCGACCCCGCGGGCCAGAGCGGGCGCGCCGGCGGCGCGTTCTCGCTGGTCTTCGTCGCTCCGGCCGGGCCATGGCAGCCGCAGGCGACCTATCCGGTCGAACATCCGGCGCTCGGCACGATGGAGATTTTCCTGGTGCCGGTCGGGCCGCTGCAGGGTGGCAACGGCTATCAGGCAGTGTTTGCGTAAATCGTCGTCGCTGCGAGAACTGACTTGGATTGTGGTCCGCGCGCCCATTCACGTCGTCATCGCCCGCGAAGGCGGGCGATCCAGTATCCCACTGGCGTCAGCGATAGAGCCGAGAGGCCGCGGCGTACTGGATCACCCGCTGGAGCCTGTCATCGGGCGGCGCTTTGCGCCGACCCGTTGGCGGGTGATGACAGCCGAGGGTGGGGCCTCAGATTCAAATTTCAAACAGCCGCTGTGCGCCGGCACAGCTTCGCGATCTCGCAGCACGGTATGCTCGAGTCCTTGCTATTCAGTTCCCACCCTCTGCAAGCAGAGGGCGCAGGGAATGCCGGGCGCCCGATGCGCCCGCAAGCCGCGTATGCAATGGTAGTGGTAGAGCGCACACGCGTCGTCAGGTCACACCGGTTTCACCCGGCATTCCCCGCGCAATGGTTTACGGCTTATATCGCGCTCTCCCCGGCGACCGGGCTTTCTTGCCACCGTCGCCCGTGGAGTTACCTCCACGAACTTGACACCAGCGTCGGGGTGTCAGGACCACACGACTTCGCCGTCCGCGTCCGGCGCCCTCGTCTTAAAGCGCCGTCTGCGTCCACCGCATCCCGCCCCGCGCTCGTGACGATCGCGAAACGCCCCTCAAGTGGGACGGGACGGGCGAACAGATACAACTGATTTGGGTGGGCCTGCAAGCACTACTGCTGAAAATCGGAAACAGAGAGCCTGCGACAAATTGGCACGATGGGCAATATTTTTGGCAGTGGTGGCGCAGCTTGCTGCGTGGTTGAGGGCGGCATCGCGCACCCATGTATTCCGGGATAGCATGCG
>DATNMT010000406.1:0-2511 GCA_035602495.1 Bradyrhizobium sp. | reverse complement strand
CGTTCACGTCCTACACCTATATCAGCGAGGCGGACGCGCTGGCGATCAAGGCCTATTTGTTTAGCCTGCCGCCGGTGCGCGCTCCGGCGCCGGAAAACACGCTGATGTTCCCGTTCAACCAGCGCTGGGCGATGACCTTCTGGTCGGTGGTGTTCAATCCGGACACAAGATTCGAGCCTGACACCTCGAAGAGCCCGGAATGGAACAGGGGCGCTTATCTCGCCGAGGCGCTGGCGCATTGCGGCGAATGCCACACGCCGCGAAACCTGGGATTCGCGCTCGATAACCGCAAGAAATTCGCCGGCGCGGTGACCGCGGGCTGGCGCGCCTTCAACATCTCTTCGGATAAAACCACCGGCGTCGGCAACTGGCGCGACGAGGATCTGATCTCCTATCTGTCGATCGGACATGCCGACGGCCACGGCACCGCTTCGGGGCCGATGGGCGAAGCCGTCGACCACAGCCTCAACTACCTGGTGCCGGAGGACATCCGCGCCGTGGTGGCCTACTTGCGAACCGTCCCCGCGACCCCGTCGCCCGATCTGCCGGCGACATTGGCACCGCCGGCGCCGGCGTCGCACCGGGACGGCGGCACGCCGGACCCACGCGGCAAGATGGTGTTCGAAGGCGCCTGCGTCAGTTGCCATGGCTGGACCGGCGAGAGCCCGATCTCGCCCTTTGCCACGCTGACCGGTGCGTGGGCGGTCAACGATCCGACCGCGGCCAATGTCGCCCAGATCGTGATTTCCGGAACCAGGCGGCATGTGCCGGCCGACGCCATTTCGATGCCGGCGTTTGGTAATGCCTATTCCGACGCCGAGATCGCGGCAGTGGCCAATTACGTCATCGCCCGCTTCGGCGCCAAGCCATCGCATCTCACCGCGCAGGACGTGGCGGATTTGCGAGCGCAGGCGTCGCAGTAGTGTTGTCGTCGTGGCCTTCGGTACTATCCCAAGCGCCTCTGGAATACTTGGCCGTCCGGTCAAGCCGGGCGATGACAGCTGGGATCCAATTTCAAACAGCGCCATTCGCAGACACAGTTTCGCGATCTCGCGGCCTGATATGCCCGAGGTTTGCCGGAAATTTCCTTACCCTCCGATCAGAGGGCGCCGGGAATGCCGGGCGCCCTCTGCGTAAAGGGGGCGCTGTCCTAATTAGGACAGTCGCCCTCGGAGACTAGGACACTGATCATGGATCACTATTCTGACTGTGCGATCAACAATGAAGCGGCTACTGCGTGGAAAATGCGACTGAGGCGGTCTAGGCCGCGAACCCATAATCTCCCGGGCGGACGGTTTGCCAGAGTCCGCTATGCCTCGATAGCGGCCAAATTCCGCTACGCAGCGAAATGACGCGATGGGCCAATGCACTAAATCGCTGCGCGATAGCCCGCTGCGCGGGGAGCCCGACCGCGAGCACGGTAGCCGGGGTCAAGATCGTCGATAGCGCGCGGGTCGCCCTGTCTTGAAGATCGAGGTGTCGTCAACCTCATTCAAGACAGGAGTTTCCTATGAGTACGGATACTGTCAGCCCGCTGCGCCAGCGCATGATCGAGGACATGAATGCGCGCAAGCTCTGTGCGGGCACGCAGAGAGGCCATATCAGCAGCTGCAAGCGGTTCGCGGCGTTTGTGAAGCGGTCCCCCGACACGGCCACACTCGAGGACATCCGCCGCTTCCAGCTGCACTTGGCCGAGATTGGCGTGAGCATCTGCAATCGCAACCGCATCATGACCGGGCTGCGGTTCTTGTTCCGCGTGACGTTGCGGCGACTGGATCTTGCCGCCGAGATCTATCACATCCGCGAGCCGCAGAAGATCCCGCTGGTGATGAGCCAGGACGAGACGCGGCGCCTGCTGGCCGTCGCCAGCAGCCTCAAGGCTCGCACACTGCTCAGTCTCGGCTATGGCTGCGGGTTGCGCGCCGGCGAGGTGGTCCGGCTCAAGATCAAGCATATCGACAGCGCGCAGAAGATCATTCGCATCGAGCAGTCCAAGGGCCGCAAGGACCGCAATGTCATGCTGTCGTCCGAGACGCTCGCTCTGTTGCGGCAATGGTGGAAGGCGCGCCCGTCCTGGCACGATGCGGGGACGCCCCTGGAAGAACGTTGGCTGTTTCCCGGACTCCGGCGCGGCAAGCCGATGACGACCCGCCAACTCAACCGCCTGTTCCATGAGGCGGCCGATGCGGCCGGGATCAGGAAGGGCGTGACGCTGCACGCGCTGCGCCACAGCTTCGCGACCCACCTGCTTGAGGATGGCACCGATATCAGATTCATCCAGGCGCTGCTGGGTCACGACAAATTGGACACGACGGCGCGCTATACCCGTGTCGCCACCGGCATGATCGCCGGCATCGAGAGCCCGCTCGACCGGCTGTCGCAGCCTCGCAAAAGACCCAGGAAGAGCAGGAAGGACCAGCCGCCGGCGTAACGGCTGGGAGCTGTGTCGCGTCCAGCGCTGGAGGTCGCGGATATCTTCCGCGACCACGGGGCGGCGTGGCGGCGCGCCAA
>DATNMT010000588.1:0-4921 GCA_035602495.1 Bradyrhizobium sp. | reverse complement strand
CGCCTCGTTGGTGGTGCCCTTAACCTTGTCTGACGTTGCACCCATCGGAACTCTCCTTTGCTTGTTCAGCTTCGAAAGGGCAAGTCCGCCATGCGCGAAAAGTTCCTGATTCCGGCTGGTTTGCGATCCCGGTTTTCTGTAGGTTCCCCGGAACAATTGTTTCGAAAGCAGAGCAATGACGGGTTCTCACGATCACTCCCATTCCGGCCACGATCACGACGACACCGAACGCTGGAAGCACGATGGCGTCCGCGTCATTCCGGGCAACCAGCTCGATCCCAACGTGCCCTCGACGCCGGGAATGGATCGCAAGGCCGCGATCAATTTCGCCCGCGTCGGTGCGCAGAAATTATGGGCCGGCACCGTCACCATCCGGCCGGACGCCAAGACCGGCGCGCATCACCACGGCCACCTCGAAAGCATCATCTATGTGGTGAAGGGAAGAGCGCGGATGCGCTGGGGCGAGCAGCTGCAGTTCACCGCCGAAGCCGGACCCGGCGATTTCATCTTCATTCCGCCCTATGTGCCGCATCAGGAGATCAACGCCAGCCGCGACGAGGTGCTGGAATGCGTGCTGGTGCGCAGCGACGGCCAGGCGGTCGCGATCAATCTCGACATCGAGCCGGTGGAGAAGCCGGAGACGGTGCTGTGGGTCGATCCGGTGCACCGCGATCCGGCGGAGGTGAAATGACAAAGTCATCCCGGGGCGCGCGGATCTCGAGATTCCCCGATGTGCAGTTGCACATCTGAGGTTCGCGTCGGAGCCTGTCTGCGGGCCGCGCTTTTGCGCGGACCCGTTGGACGCGCCCCGGAATGACGATAAAAAACAACAGGGAGAGAAAAAATGAAGAATCTCGATCATCATCTGCCACGCCGCGCCGTGATCAAGGGCGCGGGCCTTGGCCTTGTGGCGGGGGGAATAGCCGGCGCGCTGCTTGCGCAGGACGCCGCCGCGGAGACCGCGCCGGCCGGCGAAATCTGGAGCAGCGAATACTGGGCGAAGAAGGGCGATATTCCGCTGTGGATGTATCGCAAGCGGGTGGGCGAGCCGAAGCCCGGCGAGCCGGCGCGGCCGGTGCTCTTCTTCGTGCATGGCTCGTCGGTGTCCTCCCGGGTGTTCGATCTCAGCGTGCCCGGCCACGGCGAATATTCTGTCATGAACGAGTTCGCCCGCTATGGGTTCGATTGCTGGACCATGGACCATGAGAACTACGGCAAGTCGGGGCGCACCTCCGGCAATGCCGACATCGCCAGCGGGGTGGAAGATTTGAAGGCGGCGGTCGAAGTCGTCACCCATGAAACCGGCCTGAAGAAATTCCACTTCCTCGGCGAGTCCTCCGGCGCGCTGCGCGCCGGCGCCTATGCCATGGTAGCTCCCGAACGCGCCGACCGGCTGGTGTTTGCCGCCTTCACCTACAAGGGCGAGGGCTCCCCGACATTGACCAAACGCGCCGAGCAGTTGGCTTATTACCGCTCGCACAACATGCGCAAGCGCGACCGCGACATGATCCGTTCGATCGCCACCCGCGACAAGCCGGGCACCAGCGACGCCGCCGCCGTCGAGGCGCTGGCCGATGTGGAGATGCAATTCGGCGATCAGGTTCCGACCGGCACCTATCTCGACATGACCGCCAACCTGCCGGTGGTGAAGCCGGAGAAGGTGTTGTCGCCGGTGCTGCTGGTGCGCGGCGAATATGACGGCATCGCCACCGTCGCCGACCTCGAAGAATTCTTCAACCTGCTGCCGAACGGCGACCGCCAGTTCGTCATCTTGCCCGGCACCGCGCATTCGGTTGCGCTCGCCACCAACCGGCAATTGTTCTGGCACGTGACGCGGGCGTTCCTCACCATGCCGACACCGATCGCGACATAGGCGGGGCAACCGCGCGAAACGTCATTCCGGGGCGCGCGTTAGCGCGAACCTCAGTTTGTAGGGTGGGCAAAGGCGCGCTTGCGCCGTGCCCACCATATCTCCGCGAAAATGTTGGTGGGCACGCGGAGTTTATCATCGGGCCGCGCTTCGCGCGGACCCGTTGGCTTTGCCCACCCTACAAAAAATCAGAGGTGACCGCTGCGAACGATCTCGTCGCGCAGCACGCCGTCGCCGACGTTGATCTGGCTGGTCGCCGACCCCATCACGCGCACGACTTCATTCTGGATAACGGCTGCTTCACCGACGCGCGTTTGCGCGTGAGCGGGGTTTGCCATAAGCCCTGCTGCCAGGCAAAGCGCGGCGATCGTGAGAACGCGGTGACGCAAGTGCATTTCAATACCGATCGATTATCCCGACATCGTACCGGATCGCTGCGCATGCGATGTTGCAGAATTATCACTAGCGCCGCGCTACTATCCCGATGGTTAGTGATCGCGAAATTGAAATGCGTTCAACGCGATGGACATAAAAACAAGTCTCGCCCACATTCAGTTCCGCCACACTGTTATCTGGTGAGCGTCCATCCGTGAAATTTTTCCAAGAATCACCTTCTGTTCCGAATCATCCGACGGCGCGGAACGCCGTTGTTGCGATCGTTATATTTCTCTCCGCGCATTTCGCGCTGCTGATCGGCGTGACCACGCCGGGCAAATTCTATTTCGACGAAGTGCATTACGTGCCGGCGGCGCGCCAGATGCTCGAGCCGGTGATGCCGTCGCCGATGCTCAATCCGATGCATCCGCCGCTGGCGAAACAATTGATCGCGCTCTCGATCCGAACCTTCGGTGACGGTCCGCTGGGCTGGCGCTATCCGGGCGTCTTGTTCGGCGCGCTCGCGATCGTCGCGATGTATCTTTGCGGGCTGACGCTGTTCGCCGCCCAAGGTCCGGCGATCGCATCGGCGTTGCTGGCGTTTTTCAACCAGATGCTGTTCGTGCAGTCGCGGATCGCGATGCTGGATATTTTCGCGCTCGCCTTCGGCCTATTCGGGATCGCAGCATTCATGCACGGCTTCCGCAAGCCGCGCCCGCATCTCTGCTTCGCGCTGGCAGGTCTCGCCTTCGGCCTGTCGGCCGGCTGCAAATGGAGCGGCTTGTTTCCGCTGGCGACCTGCATCGTTATCGTCGCCGCGATCCGGCTGATGCAGGGCTGGCGCACCAGCTTCGCCGACGGCAACGCCAGTGACTGGTACCGGCCGGAGATGTGGAAAGAATTCAGAGCCTATCATTTCGCCGTCTGCTTCCTGCTGGTCCCGGCGCTGGTCTATCTGTCGACCTTCGTGCCGCTTTATGGATTGTCGTTCTGGGACCTCGTGGAAGCGCAGCGCCGGATTTTTGCCGACAACACCACGACCGCGATCGCGGGCCACACCTATATGAGCGCGTGGCCATGCTGGCCGCTGCTGGTGCGGCCGGTCTGGTATCTGTTCGACAAGATCGGCGACGACCGCACCGCGGCCGTCGTGCTGCTGGGTAATCCCCTGGTGCTGTGGCCGGCATTGCCGGCGCTCGGCGTCTGCCTGCGCGACTGGATCGTCGCGCGAAGGGGGGATGCGTTCCTGATCCTGTCGTTTTATTTCGGTCCGTATCTCGCCTGGGCGTTGCTGCCGCGCACGCTTGGCTTCCTGTATTACTATCTGCCGGCCGCGACGACCGCGAGCCTTGCGCTGGTCTATGTGGCAAGGCGCGGCAACAGTCCCGGCTTTCTGCTATGGGCCGTTGTCGCCATCGCCTTCGCCGGCTTTGCGGCGATGCTGCCGATCTCGGCGGCGTTCGTCGGGACGTCGATGCAGACCTTCAACCGGCTGATGATTTTCCAGAATTGGATCTAAGCCGCGTCAGCAGCGGTCAAAAATTGAACAGCCAGGGGATCCGGTTCCAGCGGATCCGGCTGTGATAAAGATGCGGCCAGTAGATCGGCTCCCAATAGGCGGTGCGGTAATAACCGTACCGGCGCCAGTGACGGTGGGCGTAGCGCCGATGGCGTGGCGCGGGCTCGGCCGCGGTCGGCGGTGACGCAGGCTCGGCGGTCTTCGGCGCCAGCGACGGGCGCGGCACGCTCGGCGGCGGCGCTTCGGTCTGTTTCGCCGCTGGCGCTGACGCTGCCGGCACGGCGGGGTCCTCGGCGTAACCGGGGAGTGCGGAGCCGATCGTCAGCAGAGCCGCGATGGCAAGTCCGGAGAAATGTGTTTTCATGAAAACCACCCCTGCAAGCTGAATTCCCAGTCAAAAAAAGGTCAGGCGCTTTCGGCTAACCCATCCGCCTGACGATCGGCTGGTCCGAGGCATTCCATGGTCAGCCGCCGCCTGCCGCACCGGGCGGGTGGATCGACGCGGCAGGATCACTTCGACGCGGTCTTGGTATCCATGTTGACGACCTGAACGCGGCGGTTGATCGGATCCATCGGCGCGTTGGGATCGACCGGCTTGGTCTTGCCATAGCCGACGGTGACGAGATCGGAGCCGGCGATGCCGTACTTCTCGGTCAGGTAGCGCTTGATGGTATCGGCGCGGCGCTCGGACAGGCCCTGGTTGAAGGCTTCGCCGCCGACCGCATCGGTGTGGCCGGCGACCATGAATGTCGAACCCTTGAGATCCGGATTCGAGAGCGCCTTGCCCAATTCCTTCGCCGCAGGCAGGGAGCTCTTGCTGATGTCGGCCGAATTGTAGTCGAACTGAATATCGAGATCGATATTCGGCTTGGTCGATGCGATCTCCGCGATTTCCTCGCGCTCGTTCATCGAGAGCGACCGGGTCTTCCGGTTGCGCAGCGTCTGCACGAAGCCGATTTCCCTGACCCGGGCAGTGGCGGCGGCATCGGATTGCGGTCCGGTCGACAGGCCGCGGGTCAGCGGTTTGGCGCGCAGCGCAGTGACGATCTGATCCGCCGAGACATTATTGTCGGCGGCCAGGGCAAGGCCCGCCGTCATCGACAGCGCCGCACTGAGCGCAATCGCCTTGAGGGCGGAAAGTCCGTGAAAGCTGGTCA
>DATNMT010000580.1:0-6422 GCA_035602495.1 Bradyrhizobium sp. | reverse complement strand
GCGGCCAAGCCGGTTCGCGCCAAGCAAAGGCGGCTGTCACCGGATGATCGCCGCAAGGAGTTTGTCGCCAAGGCGACCGAATTCTTCTCCGAAGAGGGGTTCGGCGGCGGCACGCGCGATCTGGCGCGCCGGCTCGGCGTTACCCAGCCGCTGCTGTACCGCTATTTTCCAAGCAAGGACGATCTGATCAAGGAAGTTTATCGTACGGTTTATCTCGAGCCGCTCGATACCGGCTGGGAAAAACTTCTCACCGACCGCTCACGACCGCTCCGCGACCGGCTGCGTGAATTTTATAACGCCTATACCAATGTGATTTTCACTCGAAAATGGATTCGTATCTATCTCTATTCCGGCCTGAAGGGTCTCGACATCAACCGCTGGTATGTCGGCGTAGTACGTGACAAGATTCTGACCCGCATCATCCGGGAGTGCCGCCATGAAGCGGGGCTTCCGCTGCAAAATAAGCCGACCGCCTCCGAGCTAGAGATGGCATGGGTGTTTCACAGTGGAATCTTCTATTACGGGGTTCGCAAGTACATCTACGAATCGCCCGTGATGGGAAACAAGGAGCAGATGATCAGCGACGCGCTGGACGTATTTCTGGCCGGCTATCAGCGGGTATTTGCTGCCCCCTTGGCGCCGAGACGCGCACCGGTCAAGGCGGTCGTTTAGACTGTCTAGATTGCCTCGATGGCGCCGCTTTTGATCGATCGCTGGATTGCCTCAAAACTTCGAACATTCGCCAGCATTTCTTCCAGCGCGACCGGATAAGGCGCCCGTCCCAGCGCGGCGTGTCCGAAAGCTTCGAGATTGTCGCGCACCGCCGGATGTGGCGCACGGAATTCCGTCACGGGCGCCTCGTCCCGATGCGTGGAGGTGACATCCCAGCCCGTCGAATTCTCCGGGTGGCTGCGGTCGCGGATTTCCATCCAGCCCTTTGAGCCGAGCAGCGCGAGCCGGCCCATGAACGGCGTCGCCAGCACCGCGCCCAACATGGCCGTGGCGCCGCCTTCGAAGCCGATCGTCACCGAAAGCGTATCGCCATTCTCGAAATCGCTGCCCAATCGTGCGAGCCGCGCCCAGACGCTGATCGGCCGGCCGAGCATGGCGATCGAAAGGTCCACCATGTGAATGCCGGTAGCCGACAATGGGCCTGCCGGATTTGCCGCATCGGATAATCGCCAGTTGTCACGCGGCAATTTCAGGAATTTATCCTGGCTGAAATTGCCTTCCAGCAGCAGAGGATTGCCGAATTCGCCGGACGCAAATCGCCGGCGCATTTCGATGACGGCGGGCTCGAACCGCCGTTCATGCCCGATGCCCAACTGGATGCCCGCCTTCCTGACGGCTGCGATTGCGGTCTCCGCATTTGCAGCCGTTGTGCACAATGGCTTCTCGCAAAAGACGTGCCGCCCCGTCCGTGCAGCGGCAACGATCTGTTCCGCATGGTATTGCTGTGGCGTGCAAAGGATAACCGCATCGACGTTGCTATTCGCAAGCGCGTCCTCGAACTGCGGCGCGGTCTCGATCCCGAACGCCGCTGCCGCGACGCGCGCTTGCGGTTGTGGATCGACACCTAGCACCGGAGCGACCACCCTGTTGTTCTGCAGCGTCTTGAGGATGGTCTGTCCCCACCAACCCAGACCAATGACAGCGGCCTTGATCATGCGCGACTCCTGGTCCGGACTACGATTTCGACATTTCGGCCCGGAACCAATCGCCGATCTCGCTCGCGGTCATCAATGCCACGCCGTCATGGCCGATGACATAATCGAGCAACGCTTCGAGATATTTGATGCGATGCGGGACGCCGGTAATGTAGGGATGAATCGAGATCGCCATGATTCGCGCATTGGTGGCGCCCTCGAGGTACAGGCGGTCGAACTGATCGGTGCAGCGCTTCAGAAACTGCTCGGAAGAAAGGTGTTGTAGCGCGTGAATGACGATGTCGTTGGTCTCGACTGAATAGGGAATCGTGGTGATGGTGCCGTGGGGTGTGGAAATATCTTGCGGAAGATCGTCAATCACCCAGTCGGCCACGTATTCGATGCCGTTCAGACGCAGCAGATCGAGGGTTTCATCGGTCTCCGTCAGTCCCGGGCTTTCCCACGATCGCGGCGGCTTGCCGCTGAATTTGGCGATGGTGTCGACCGCCCGCTTGATGGCATCGGCCTGGTTGTCGAGCCTGTGCATCGGGCCCTGCACGAAGCCGTGGCCCATGAATTCAAAGCCGGCTTCGAGCGCGGCCGAGGCAACGCGAGGGTAGGAGTTGCAGACGTTGGCATTCAGGGCCAGCGTCACCGGCATGCTGCGATCGGTCAGCGCCTTGAACTGGCGCCAAAAGCCGGCCCGCATTCCGTATTCGTGCCAGGACCAGTTTGGCACGTCCGGCAAAAGCGGCTGCCCCATCGGCGGGCTTAACACAGTCCGCGGCATCGGATTTTCAATCCGCCATTCCTCGACATTGAGGATGACCCAAACGGCGAGCTTCTTGCCTCCCGGCAGCGTCAGCTTTGGCCGGTCGATTTGCGCCTGATAGGGGATGCGGTCGGTCAGAGCCACGGCGAGCCCTCCTGATTGCTCTGATTATTCCGCGGCGTTGGACTGCTTCGCGTTTGCTGCATTAATCCGCGGCAGCACCTTTTCAGCCATCAGGATCATGGACTGGCGTCCAAGCTCGCGGTCTTTCCAGTCCTTCCCCGCATACAGCAGGGTGCCGAACTTGCCGACCTCGTCCTGAAAAGCCAGCACTTGATCCGCAACGCTGTCGGGCGTGCCGTGGATGATCAGCTTGTCGCAGATGGATTCCAGGGTCACTTCGTCGTCAGGTTGATCGCGGCGCGTCTTGAATAGTTCGATGCGGCCGTTCCTCTTCAGCTTCGTGAACAGCGAACGATAGTAATAAACATAAGGCCCATCGGGATCGGTGGCATAGGCCTTTGCCGTCGCCGCGTCCTTGGCGATAAACACGCTCTTGGCGACACGCCAGTTGGCAGGGTCCGCGGCGCGGCCGGCGCGTTCGCAGCCCTCGACATATTTTGGCCAGTGACTTTTCACCCAGGCCGGCATCAGGAAATTGGCCGAAATCGGATCCCAGCCGCGCGCGGCGGCCTCCGTCACGCCTTTGGAAAACGGCGCAACCGCAGTCACGACAATCGGCGGATGCGGCCGCTGCAAGGGCTGCGCAATGATGCCCTGTCCGATATCCCTGATCAGTGTCCTTTGCGTCGAGATGTTCCAGTATTTGCCCTCGATATTATACGGCGGTTCGCTGGCCCAGATTTCCAGCACCTGATTGATCGATTCGAGAAACATCGCGTTGCGGTCGGCGTCGAGATTGCCGAACAATTCGGCATCCGACAGCAGGCCGCCGGGGCTGATTCCAAAAATCAGGCGACCGTCGAGCATGTGGTCGAGCATCGCCATCGAGGCTGCGACGGTGGCCGGATGGGCGTTCGGCATATTGATCGTACCGGTGCCGAGCCTGATCTGTTTGGTAGCGGCGGCGATCCAGGCAATGAACGCGATGCTGGAGGTGATATTCTCGGCTTGGTCGGTGACGTGCTCGCCGACATAGGCCTCGGTGAACCCGAGTTCGTCGGCCAGCAGGAAAGCTTCACGGTCTTCCCGAAGGGAAAGCTGCCAATCCTTGCCGAGAGGATGGATCGGCATCGTAAAGAAACCCAGCTTCATACCTGTTCCTCCAATGGGCCTTTTTTTGATGAGGCCAGACCGTGCGTCGTTCGTGATATCATGACAAGTCCAAAAGTCTAATGCACCGAAATAATCGGTCGATAAACAAACTTGACCTTTAGGGGTTGCCGCCGTCTAATTCCAAGAAAATATGCAAAAAAGCCGGCCGGGGAGGTCACGTCAATGAAAGCCTCGGCTTTCAGCTACGCACGCGCAACCAGCGTTGGAAACGCATTGGAATTGCTCGCCGCAAACGGGGACCGGGCGAAGGTGCTGTCGGGTGGCCAGAGCCTGATGCCCGCGATGAATTTGCGTTTGATTTCTCCGGAACTGATCGTCGATATCGGCGAGCTCGCCGAACTGCGTGGCATCGCGGTGCGGGGCGACACCCTCACCATCGGCGCGCTGACGCGTCATGTCGATCTCGAGAGATCGGCGGAAATCGCGACGCATGCGTCGTTGTTGACCGAAGCCGTTGCGCACGTCGCGCATCCGGCGATTCGGAACAGGGGGACCATCGGCGGCAGCCTTGCACATGCCGACCCGGCCTCGGAACTTCCGGCCTGCATGGTCGCGTTGGATGCGATCGTCGTCGCGCGGGGTCAGGCCGGCGAGCGCAAAATTGCGGCCGCGGAGTTCTTCAGAGGGATTTACGAGACAGTACTGTCGGCACAGGAATTATTGGTCGCCGTCGAAATACCCCTCACGCGAAGAAATTCCGCACATTTCTTTTGCGAATTCGCGCGAAGGCACGGTGATTACGCCATCGCGGGCGTTGCAGCGCAGGCGACCGTTGAAGGCGAAAGGTTTGCCGATCTTCGTATGGCCTTCTTTGCCGTCGGCGATCGGCCGGTATTGGCCAAGGCCGCGAACAGGCTGGTCGGCGGCGCTATCACGCCGGCGCTGTTGTCGGACGCGTCGGCAGCGCTCGCCCGGGAGCTCGATCCCCAGCAAGATCATCAGGCGTCCGCCTCGATGCGTCGGCATCTGGCGCAAGTGTTGTTGAGGCGGTGCGTGTCCGCGCTGCTTGGTCGTCCCGATTCCAATGCCGGCGGGCCGACGTGACGGCTCCCGTCCCAATTTCACTCGACGTCAATGGCGAGCGCGTCGATGCGCAAGTTCTGCCGCGGCTCAACCTGGCGGACTTCCTGCGCGAACAGCTCCAACTGACGGGAACGCATGTCGGTTGCGAGCACGGGGTTTGCGGGGCCTGCACGGTACGGGTGAACGGCGAAATCGTTCGTTCCTGCCTGATGCTGGCGGTGCAGGCGCACGGCGCATCGATCCAGACCATCGAGGGACTGTCCGACAGCGGCGAGGTCGCCGATCTGCAGGCCGCTTTTCGCGACCGCAATGCGTTGCAATGCGGCTACTGCACGCCGGGAATGCTGATGGCCGCGCAGGATTGGTTGAAACGGCAGGCCGAGCCGGATCGGGAGCGGATCCGCCGGCATCTTTCCGGCAACTACTGCCGCTGCACCGGCTATCAGGCCATCATCGACGCGGTCGAGACAACGGCGCTGGCGCGAATGGGGCGCAAGCCATGAGCATCGCAACCGCAAATCCCGAAATTCTCTCGGAGTTCGATCGGCCGAACTCCTATATCGGCAAGGTGGTTCCGCGGCCCAATCTCGAGCGGCTGATGCAGGGGCGCGGCCTTTATGTCAGCGACATGGAGCTGCCGCGGATGGGTCATGTCGTGTTCCTGCGCTCGCCCCATGCCCATGCGAAAATCATCGGGATCGATGCCACCGAGGCACGGCGTGCGCCCGGCGTCATCGCTATCGTGACCGGTAAAGAGCTTGCGGCCGTCATTTCGCCCTGGGTCGGCGTGCTCTCGCATTTGAAGGGTCTCAAATCGGCGCCGCAGCACGCCATCGCAATCGATCGGGTCTGCTGGCAGGGTGAAGCCGTGGCCGCCATCGTGGCGACGAGCCGCGCCGCAGCCGAGGACGCCGCCGAAATCGTGCGGGTCGACTACGAGGAACTGATGGCGGTAACGGACATGGGTACCGCGCTCAATCCTGAGACACCGGTCATTCACCCCTCGCTCGGCGACAATCTTGCCTTCGAGCGCAGTCTCGATGCCGGCTCCGTCGAGGCGGCGTTTGCAGATTCCGACGAGATGGTGGAGGCGGATTTCATCTTTGGGCGGCACACCGGCGTGACCTTGGAGCCGCGTGCGGTGGTGGCCGATTGGAACGCTGCTGAACAGAGGCTCACGATCTACCAGGGTACGCAGGCGCCGCACATGGTGCAGAACATCGCGGCGCTGCATCTGCGGCTTGAAGAGCAGCAGGTTCGCGTGGTCTGCAAGGACGTCGGCGGCTCCTTCGGCATCAAGGTGCATATCTACGCCGATGAGATGGCCACCTATGCACTCTCAAAACTGCTGCGGCGGCCGATAAAATTCGTTGCCGACCGGGTTGAAAGTTTCAATACCGACATTCACGCCCGCGACCATCGCTGCAAGGGCCGGATCGGCGTCAAGCGCAACGGAACCATCATGGCGTTCGAGATCGACGATCTCACCGGCATCGGTCCCTATTCGATGTATCCGCGCACCAGCGCCATCGAAGCCAACCAGGTCGTCAATCTGGTGGGCGGCCCTTATGTGACCAGGAATTATCGAGCGCGAGCCCGCGTCGTATTCCAGAATAAGAACGTGATGTGCCAGTATCGCGCGGTCGGCCATCCGATCGCTTGCTCGGTGACGGAAGGCCTGGTCG
>DATNMT010000573.1:0-11270 GCA_035602495.1 Bradyrhizobium sp. | reverse complement strand
CAGCTTATATCGTGCTCTCCCCGGTGCCCGGGCTCTTTGGCCACCGTCATCAGCGGAATTGCTTCCGCCAACTTGACACCAGCGTCGGGGTGTCAGGACCACACGACTTCGCCGTCCGCTCTCGCGCCGTTCGTCACCGGCGCTACCAGCGTCCACCGCATCCCGCCCCGCGTTTCGTGACGTTGCGCAACGCCCCTCTGTGGGACGAGATGGGGTGAATATAGGCGCGATTTTAATTCTGTAAAACAGAAATATTTTTCAAAAGGGGGCTAGACAAGGCAAAAATGCGAGCCGCAATGATTTGACCCGTCGGGCAAATCAGTGCGCGGACTTTTCCGGTTCGATTAAGTCAGGACGCCGCCGTCGATGGCTTTTTTCGCAAGCTCGACCGCCTTCTCGGCGGTGAGCGCATCGGCCGAGGTGGTGGCTTCGTCGAGCACCGCGGGCGGGGCGGAAACCCGGATCTTCTTGCCGTCCAGTCGGCGGATGGTGGCGCGCCAGTTATCGGTGTCGCGCTGGAAGGCGTCGATCACATAGGCCTTATAGGTGATGCCGCTCATGGGAAGTTGCTTCGGGGCGCGAGCGTCCAACGGATTCGGATGCCGGGGCGGAAGCCGTTCGTTCGCGACATCACGAACGCTCTCGATGATTTCCCGGACGATATCGCCGCGCGCGCTGTCGGTTGCATCCTTGAGCAGATACCGCACCGCCGCGCCGATCTCCGCCCTGGCGTCGTCATCGCCCGCGAAATCCCAATCGAGCTGAGCTGACACGATAGTTAGGCGCCTCCTGGCGCGTAACGCGTTGGTTGACAGGCGAAGATAATCGCCTTCCGTTAAGGTCCGATTATCCGATGGGCCATGATTTTATTCTTTCTGCGACCAATTGATTGAGTATCATGCGGGCAAGCCGGAATTCCGGCGCCTGCACCTCGAGTCCTGGAGGAATTGAGTTGAAAATTTCCCGCCGTAAATACCTGCATCTGGCGGCGGGCGCTGCCGCGCTGCCGGCGCTCTCGCGGCTCGCGCGCGCGCAGTCCTATCCGGCGCGGCCGGTCACATTGATCGCGCCATTCCCGGCCGGCGGGCCGGTCGACACGATGGCTCGAATTCTGGGCGAGCACTTGCAAGGCCTGTTGGGCCAACCCTTCATTGTCGAGGACATCGCGGGCGCTGCCGGCAGCATCGGCGTGGGCCGGGTCGCCCGTGCCGCACCTGACGGCTATACGCTCAGCGTCGGCCAATGGAGCACGCATGTCGCCAATGCGGCCATCTACAAGCTGCCCTACGATACGCTCACCGACTTTCAGCCGATCGCGCTGTTGTCGAGCAATCCGGGGCTGATCGTCGGCCGCAAGGACCTGCCGGCAAATAATTTGAAGGAACTGATTGCGTGGCTGAAGGCCAATCCTGCAAAGGCCATCCAGGGCACGCCCGGCGTCGGCGGGTTTGGCCACATCGGCGGGGTCTTCTTTCAAAAGGTGACGGACACGAAATATCAGTTTGTCCCCTATCGCGGCGCCGCGCCGATGATGCAGGGGTTGCTGGGCGGCCAGGTCGACTTCGTGATCGACACGCCGACCACGTCGATACCGCAGATCCTCGGCGGCGCCATCAAGGGCTTTGGCATCATGTCCAGGACGCGATTGGCGGCGGTGCCCGATGTTCCGACCGTGGACGAGGCGGGCGCTCCCGATCTCCATCTCCTGCAATGGAACGCGGTTTGGGCGCCGAAGGGCACGCCGGGTGACATCGTGATGAAGCTGAATGCGGCGATCGTCCGCACCATGGCCGATCCATCCGTGCGCAAGAAACTTGCGGATCTCGGACAGGAAATCTATCCACCTGAACGGCAAACGCCGGAAGCGCTGGCCGCATTTCAGAAGGCCGAGCTGGACAAGTGGGTGCCGATCATCACCGCGGCGAATATCAAGGTCGAGTGACGATGCAATTGCGGGTGTTCGGGCGGACTGGGGTGCAGCTCTCGGTGCTGGGCTTCGGCTGCGGCGCGGTGGGTGGATTCATGGTGCGCGGCGATCCGGCCGAGCAGGAGCGCACCGTCGCACGCGCGCTCGCCGCCGGCGTCAACTACTTCGACACCGCGGTGCAGTACGGCAATGGCGAATCGGAAAAGAACCTTGGCCGGGTTTTGCAGAGACTGAAACCGGCCAACGTGTTCGTCGGCACCAAGGTGCGGTTGCCGGAGAGCGATTACGGCCGGATTGCCGACGCCATCACGATCTCGCTCGAAGGCAGCCTGGCGCGACTGGGTCTGGACCGGGTCGACATCTTTCATCTGCACAATTCGATCACCGAGACCGGCGGCGGACCGGCGCTGAGCGTCCGGCAGGTGCTCGACGAGGTGGTGCCGGCGTTCGAACGGCTGCGTCAGCAAGGCAAGATCCGCTTCCTCGGGATGACGGCGGTCGGCGACACCGCGGCGCTCAATCAGGTGATCGACGCCCGCACCTTCGACAGCGCCCAGGTCGTCTACAACATGCTCAATCCATCCGCCGCCGCGCCGTTGCCGGCGAACTATCCGGCACAGGATTACGGACGGATGTTCGATCACACCCAGGCGGCGGGCGTTGGCGTGGTGGGCATCCGCGTGCTGGCCGGCGGCGCCTTGTCGGGCTCAACCGAGCGTCATCCGATTGCAGGTCCGGCGCCCGAGCCGATCGGTTCGGCGATGAGCTACGAGGCCGATGTCGATCGCGCCCGTCGCCTGCTGCCGCTGGTCCGGGAAGGGTTCGCCGAAAGCCTGACCGAAGCCGCCACGCGGTTTGCGCTCTCGCACCCGGCGATGGGCACGATCCTGGTCGGTTTGGCGACGCCGCAGCAGTTCGGGGACGCGCTCGCCGCGGTCCAAAAAGGCCCGCTCCCGCAAGCCGCCCTCGACCGGCTGTCGGCGCTGCGGCAGGCATTTGCCGGCGAACCGCGATGATCGCGCGGATGCCTGCGTGATGATTGCGCCCTGAGACCGGCAGACCCCGCCTGCGGCAAAATCGGTCCAAAACGGGCGGTTTCGGTTGACATTCGACCGGCCCATGGCCTAGAAACCGCGCGTCCCGGGCGGTAGGCCGCTTTCGGGATTAATCCCTTTTTGCAACATCTCGGCCTGTCCAGCACGGCCTTTCGACGCATCAGGATTGTCCCATGAAAGTCCGTAACTCGCTGAAATCGCTGCGCGGCCGCCATCGCAACAACCGTCTGGTCCGCCGCAAGGGCCGGGTCTATGTGATCAACAAGGTCCAGCGCCGCTTCAAGGCGCGCCAGGGTTGATTCAAGCTAGTTCCGGTACCCGGCTGCCCCCAGGAATTGCTGCCCCCAGGAATCGAGGCCCTCACGGGTCTTTGACGCGCTTGCTGCTTTGCAGCGCGTTTTTCCGCGTCTAGACTTTACTCATGGCCATGAGATTCCCTGCCGTGCGCAACGGCCTGACCGCCTTGCTTCTGACCGTCGTCGTCGCGGGGGCGCCGGCGGTCGCGCTGGCGCAGGATCCGCACGCCGCGCCGAAACAACAGAAGAAACTGCCGGAGCCGCCGGGCAAGCTGCCGAAAGTCGGCGCCGACAAGACACGGGGGCTCGACTTCCTGTTCGGCGCGCTGAAGGCCGCGCCCGATGAGGCCAGCGCCAAGCATGTCGAGGCCCGGATCTGGGCTTTGTGGCTGCAGACCCCGAGCGACACCGCCGCACTGCTGATGATGCGCGCCAAGGCCGCGATGGATGCCCAGCAGACCGATGTCGCGATGAAACTGCTAGATGCCGTGATCAAGCTGCGTCCGGATTATGTCGAGGCCTGGAACCGGCGCGCGACGCTGTATTACCTGAAGAACGACTACGCCCATTCGCTGGAAGATATCGAGCAGGTGCTGGTGCGCGAACCCCGCCATTTCGGGGCGCTGGCCGGGCTCGGCATGATCATGCAGGATCTCGGCGACGAAAAGCGCGCGCTTGACGCGTTCCGTCAGGCGCTCGCGATCAACCCGCATCTGGAAAAGGTGCCGGAACTGGTCAAGACCCTGACCGAGAAGGTCGAAGGCCGCGATATCTGATACCGTCAATGGCGCGAATTAACCACGATCACATCTATTGTGGCGTGAATCTGAACGTTGTTCGCTCAGGCGAGTCTAACTGCCTGTACCCGCGTATTGGGAGCGAACAGATGAAATCCCTGCTATTGGCCGCCGCGCTGACGGTCGCGATGGGAACCGCGAGTTTCGCCGACGCGCTCTATTGGGTGGTCGGCAACCGCGCCACCGGCAAATGCGACATCGTCAGCCAGAATCCGGTGATCTACGCCGATGGCGGCGGAAATTTCTGGTTCGAGGATGGCCCCTATCGGTCCGTCGCCGATGCCAAGCTCGCCCGCTCGACCATTGGCGTCTGCCCGGAGAAGGATCCCTTCGCCGATTGAATTCAAGCTGGTCGGATCACGATTTAGTGCAGCACGCTGTCGCCGCGTTCGAACGGCCCGCCAAGGACCATGGCGGCGTAAAGCTGTTGAAGTTCCGCCTCCAGATGCTCGTTGACCATCAGCAGCGCCTTCAGCGCGCCGCGAATGTCGCCGCCGCAGCTGGCCACGATCCGGTTGATGGCAGCTTCGCTCGGTGTGGAATTCATCGATAGCTCTCCGATTTTTGCTTTTGGATAAATCGTGGGCCCGCCACGCGTTCCTGTGGATTTAGTGGATAGCCGACCGACTTGAATGGCGTGCCCTCGCCAGATGGCAAAAGTGCGTTGAGGTTATGTCGTTATATAAAGCTCCCGATGATGCTTGTGTGACGACCCGCGCGATGGCGCGGGAAAACCCCCGTTTGGCGCTGAAACCGCAGTGCGGTAATACCGTAGCTGGCTGGTGCGCCACGTCATCCGGGCATCACAAATGATTTCAATAGCTGCGGTCGCGGCGTTGGCGATCCTGGCGCTGATCACGCAGGCCGGCGTGCTTGTGCTCGAGCGTCTCTATCCCGCGCGGGGCAGCATGATCGAGGTCGCCGGCGCAACCCTCCACGCCCTCGAACTCGGCCCGCGCGATGCCGCCGGGCCGCCGATCGTGATGATCCATGGCGCGAGTTCCAATCTGGAAGCGATGCGCCAGCCGCTCGGCGATCGGCTTGCGCAACATCATCGGGTGATCCTGATCGACCGTCCCGGCCATGGCTGGAGCCCACGCGCGCGCGAGGCGGATTCGACGCCGGCGATCCAGGGCCGGATGATCGACGAGGCGCTGCAAAAACTCGGCGCCGGGCCGGTGATCCTGGTGGTGCATTCCTGGAGCGGCGCGCTCGGCGCGCGCATGGCGCTGGATTATCCCGGCCGCGTCGCGGGCCTCGTGATGCTGGCGCCGGTGGCCTATCCGTGGCCCGGCGGCGTCGGATGGTACAACGACGTCGTCACCACGCCGGTGATCGGACCGCTGCTCGCCTATACCATCACGCTGCCGCTCGGGCTGTTGCTGGCCGGGCCCGGCGCGCGCAAGGTATTCCTGCCGCAGATCATGCCGGAGAATTATATCGGCCGCACCGCGACGCCGTTATTGCTGCGGCCGCGCGAGTTCCTCGCCAATGCGCGCGACCTGGTGACGCTGAAGGCCGCCGTCATCGCACAGGCGCCGCGCTACGGCGAAATCAGGGTGCCGACGGTGGTGATCTCGGGCGACGTCGACAAGACCGTGTCGACCAGCATCCATTCGCGGCCGTTCGCGCAGGCGGTCGGCGACGCCAAGCCGATCGTGTTGCCGAATACCGGCCACATGATCCAGAACGCCGCGCCCGAACTGGTGGTGTCCGAGATCGACGCCTTGATCGGCAAGCTCGCGCACCGCGCGGCGGCGGCCAACTAGAGGCCAACCGGCATGATTCGCGTCGACACGGCAACGCACGGCGTCTGTGGCGAATGAGCGCCAGACCCGGTCCGGATGATTGCGTGCGATCTCCGATCCCGCTAATGAGCACGAGCGTTGGAACGTTATCCGGATCGATCATGACACAGTCGAGCCACGAAGTTTTTGTCCGCGACGAAAAGATCGTGACCGGCTCCGATCGTTCGTTCGGGCTGGTGATGGCGCTCGCATTGGCGGCGGTGACGGCGTTGAATGCATGGCATTCGGGGAAACTGTGGCCGTGGACCGGCGGGCTGGCCGCGCTGTTTGTCGCCGCGGCGCTTCTCCGCCCAGCGGTTCTCCATCCGCTCAATCTGGTATGGCTGAGGTTTGGACTGCTGCTGCACCGCGTAGTCAACCCCGTGGTGATGGCGCTGCTGTTCTACGGCACGGTGTTGCCGACCGGGCTTGTCATGCGCCTGATGGGGAAGGATCTGTTGCGGCTGAAGCGGCAGCCGGACGCGGACAGCTACTGGATCGTGCGGCAACCGCCGGGTCCCTCGCCCGAGACGATGCGAGATCAGTTCTAAAGGAATACAGATGGATTTTGTTGCCGAGCTTTGGCGGTTCATGCGCGTCCGGAAGAAATTCTGGCTGCTGCCGGTGCTGATCATGATGGTGGTGTTCGGCGGCCTCGTGGTGCTCACCAAGGGCTCCGTGATCGCGCCGTTCATCTACACGCTGTTCTAGCCGCGCGATGCGGATCCTCGGCATTTCCGCGTTCTATCACGACAGCGCCGCCGCGCTGATCGACGACGGCCACATCGTCGCAGCAGTGCAGGAGGAACGCTTCACCCGCCGCAAGCATGACGCTTCATTCCCGCACAACGCCATCGCCTGGTGCCTTGCCGAGGCAGGCGTCGCGGCCGATCAGCTCGACCATGTCGTGTTCTACGACAAGCCGTTTCTCAAATTCGAGCGGCTGCTCGAAACCTATATCGCGCTGGCGCCGCGCGGGTTTCCTTCGTTCAAGATGGCGATCCCGCTATGGCTGCGGGAAAAACTGTTTCAGAAGGATCTGCTGCGCGGCGAGCTTGCGAAATTCGCCGGGGATTTCGACAAGAGCAAACTGTTGTTCTGCGAGCATCATTTGAGCCACGCGGCGTCCGCCTTCTATCCCTCGCCGTACGAGGAGGCCGCCGTGCTCACCATGGACGGGGTCGGCGAATGGGCGACAACGTCGGCGGCCACCGGCAGCGGCAATCGCCTCGAGATCTTCCAGGAGATTCATTTCCCGCATTCGCTTGGGTTACTCTATTCGGCCGCGACCTATTACACCGGCTTCAAGGTCAACTCCGGCGAATACAAGGTGATGGGGCTCGCCCCTTACGGCGAGCCGAAATACGCACAACTCATCCTCGACCATTTGATCGACCTGAAGCCGGATGGTTCGTTCCGGCTCGACATGTCGTATTTCGACTATTGCACCGGCTTCACCATGACCAACGGTCGGTTTGCGGCGTTGTTCGGCCAACCGGTGCGAAGCCCGGACCAGTTGCTGACGCCGTTTCACATGGATGTCGCGGCCTCGATCCAGGCGGTGCTGGATGAGGCCGTGCTGCGCCTGACGCGCAGCCTCGCCAGACAGACCGGTTCGCGCAATCTTTGCCTCGCCGGCGGCGTCGCGCTCAATTGCGTCGCCAATGGCAAGGTTTTGCGCGACGGCTGCTTCGACAACATCTGGATTCAGCCGGCCGCGGGCGACGCCGGCGGCGCGGTGGGATCGGCGCTGGCGGCCTGTCATCTCTTCAACAACCAGCCGCGAAAGACCAACGGCGGCGATGCCATGTCCGGTTCGTTCCTCGGGCCCGGCTTCTCGCAAGCCGAGATCGAACGGAGATTGACCGCGGCGGGGGCGAAGTTCGCTGTCCTGAGCGAGGACGCGATGATCGCGGCAACCGCCGAGGCGCTGGCCGGCGAACAGGCCGTCGGCTGGTTCCAGGGCCGCATGGAATTCGGCCCGCGCTCGCTCGGCGCGCGCTCGATCCTGGGTGATCCGCGCTCGCCCGCCATGCAGAAGAACCTCAACCTGAAGGTCAAATATCGCGAGAGTTTTCGCCCGTTCGCGCCGGCGGTGCTGCGCGAGGATGTTTCCGAGTGGTTCGATCTGGGTTGCGACAGCCCCTATATGCTGATCGTCGCCGACGTCAGGCAAGACAGGCGCCGCCGCGTGAGCGCGGAAGAACAGGCGTTGTTCGGCATCGACAAGCTCAATGTGGCGCGCTCGGAAATCCCGGCCGTCACCCATGTCGACTATTCGGCCCGGATCCAGACCGTGCACCAGCAGACCAATCCGCTGTTTCACAAATTGCTCAGCGCCTTCAAGGCGCGGACCGGCTGCCCGGTGCTGGTCAACACCTCTTTCAACGTGCGCGGCGAGCCGATCGTGTGCACGCCGGAGGATGCGTTCCGCTGCTTCATGGGCAACGAGCTCGACCTGCTCGTTGCCGGCCGATGCGTGCTGCGGAAAGACGCGCAGGATCCCGCGCTCAAAAGCGATTACAGCGCGACGCTGGAGGCCGATTGATGCTGACTTGTCTTGCGAAATCCGGACGGTTCCGGGAAGGTTTGCGGACGGCGGGGCTGTCGCTGGGCATGGCGATGTTGACCCTGGCCGCGCTGGAAATCTTTCTCCGCGTCGCCGATTTCCGGGAGTTTCGCGATGGCGTAAGCGAGCGATCGCTCAGTTATCGCCACGATGCGGAACTCGGATGGGCGCCGGCCCCGAATTCGCGTTCGATCGTCAAAAACGCCCGCACAATCCATGTCCAGCACAACAGCCTCGGCCTGCGCGACGTCGAGTTCAGGCCCGGCGCCGGGCCGACAATCATGTTCCTGGGAGACTCGTTTGTCTGGGGATTGGACGTGGAAGCCCACGAGCGCTTCACCGATCTGCTGAGAGGGCGCCTCTCCGGCCACGACGTTTTGGCCGCGGGTGTTTCCGGCTACGGTACGGACCAGGAATATTTGCTGTTGCAGCGGTTGTGGGCGAAGGTCCGACCCGCGGTCGTCGTCCTGATCTTCTGCACACAGAACGACCGGCTGGATAACAGCACCAACATCCGTTACGAGGGTTATTACAAGCCCTACTTCGCGACGGCGCCGGACGGCTCGCTGGTATTGCAGGGGCAGCCGGTTCCGAAATCTCGTCTGCAACACATCAAGGAAGGCTGGCTGGCGCGGAATTTGTGGCTCGCCCGGCTCGGCGCCGACGTCTATCTCAAGATCCGGTATCCGATAAAGTATGTCCCGGATCCGACCGAGCGGCTGGTCAGCAAGATTCGCGATTTCGTGGAGGGTAACGGAGCCAAGTTTCTCGTCGGGCTGCAATACACCGATCCCGGACTGATTTCCCATCTTCAGGAGAACCGCATTCCCTTTGTCAGGTTTGACGGCGCTGAATTCTATCCGGGCGCGTCGGTCGGCGCGCACTGGACTCCAGAGGGCCACAAGCTCGTCGCCGAGCGCGTCCTTGGTCTGCTGTCGGAGAATAACATCGTCAAAGCGGAGTTCAGCACCCCAAGATAACCGCGTCACCGCGGGCCGTTACTTGATCTTGCCGTCCTTGTCGAATTGCGAAATGAACGCCCAGAGATCGTTGACCTCCTTGTCGTTCTTGATGCCGGCGAATGCCATCTTGGTGCCAGGAATCTTGGCCTTCGGGTCCTTGATGTATTCCTTGAATTGGGCCTCGTTCCAGGTGATGCCGGAATTCTTGTTGGCGTCGGAATAGGAATAACCCTCGACCGTGCCCGCCTTGCGGCCGTCGAGTCCGTTGAGTTCCGGGCCGACCAGGTTTTTGGCCCCATCGCCGATCCTGTGGCAGGCCATGCATTTGTTGAACGAGGTCTTGCCGGCGGCGACGTCCTGCGCCAGCGCGCTGGTTGCGGCGGCCGACGATGCAACGAGGACCAGGACGCTCAGGGTCAGTCTTTTCATGATGTGCTCTTTGAGGTTTTCCGGGGGAGGGACGATGGTGCCGCCGCCGTTGTGGCATAGGGCGCCCGCGGTGGACAAGCCGCGAAATGGATTCCGGAATTTCTTCGATTGCTACCTGTGTTTCGTCGGTCGTTCCCTATGTAATGGGGATTGCTGGCATTGCCGTAGCTCACTCTTTGGTGAGCTACCCAAAGCCGCCCAGACGTGCTTGATTCGCCATGAGAAATCGGCAAGCACGAAAGCGCGGGTGGCGCCGAGGCGGCCACGGGAGGAGGACATATGGCGATCATGATGCCGGCTTCCGATCAGGCGGTTCTGGATCGGCGCGAGACCATCGTGGCGGCGTTGCGTGCGATCGTGCCCGGGGAGGGCGTGATCGACAGCCCCGCCGAGATGCTGCCGTACGAATCCGATGGCCTGATGGCCTATCGGCAGCCGCCGATGGTGGTGGTGCTGCCGGACACGTCAGAACAGGTCTCAAAGGTCCTGAAATATTGCTTCGAGCAGGGCATCAAGGTGGTGCCGCGCGGCTCCGGCACCTCGCTGTCGGGCGGGGCGCTGCCGCTCGCCGATGGCGTGTTGCTGGGCCTCGGCAAATTCAAGCGCATCCGCGAGATCGATTTTGATAACCGCGTGGTGGTGACCGAACCGGGCGTCACCAATCTCGCGATCAGCCAGGCCGTCGCCCATGCCGGATTTTACTATGCGCCCGACCCGTCGTCGCAGATCGCCTGCTCGATCGGCGGCAATGTCGCGGAGAATTCCGGCGGCGTGCATTGCCTGAAATACGGCATGACCACCAATAACGTGCTGGGATGCGAAATCGTGCTGATGACAGGCGAAGTCATCAAGGTCGGCGGCAAGTCCGCGGAGAGTAGCGGCTACGATCTGATGGGCATCATCACCGGCTCCGAGGGCCTGCTCGGCGTCATCACCGAGGTCACGGTGCGGATTCTGCAGAAGCCGGAGACCGCGCGCGCCCTGATGGTCGGTTTTGCCGAGGTCGAGGCGGCCGGTCAATGCGTGGCTGAAATCATCGGCGCCGGGATCATTCCGGGCGGCATGGAAATGATGGACAAACCGGCGATCCACGCCGCCGAAGCCTTCGTGCACGCCGGCTACCCGCTCGACGTCGAGGCGCTCCTGATCATCGAACTCGATGGTCCCGGCGTCGAGGTCGATGAACTGATCAGCCGCGTCGCGGCGATCGCGCAAGGCTGCGGTTCGACCACGGTTCAGATTTCCAATTCCGAGGCCGAGCGCAATCTGTTCTGGGCCGGCCGCAAGGCGGCGTTTCCGGCGGTGGGGCGGATTTCGCCGGACTATCTCTGCATGGACGGCACCATTCCGCGCGGTGCGCTGCCGGTCGCGCTGGCGCGAATTCGCGACCTGTCGGCAAAATACGACCTGCGCGTCGCCAACGTGTTTCATGCCGGCGACGGCAATCT
>DATNMT010000558.1:0-5344 GCA_035602495.1 Bradyrhizobium sp. | reverse complement strand
TCCCTCTCCCCGCAAGCGGGGAGAGGGAGAGGGGGCCTGCCGCTACCGCGTTTCAACCCTGAACTCACCGAGCGCTGGTTTTTGGACAAGCGCTGCATAGAGAGCGCTTGGATTTTTTATGCCGTTCACGATCGCCATCATCGGCCGGCCCAACGTCGGAAAATCGACGCTGTTCAACCGGCTGGTCGGACAAAAGCTCGCGCTGGTGGACGACCTGCCGGGCGTCACCCGCGACCGACGGGAGGGTGAGGGACGTCTCGGCGACCTCGAATTCACGCTCATCGACACCGCCGGCCTCGACGAGGGCGCCAAGGGCTCGCTGACCGCGCGGATGCAGGAACAGACCGAGGTTGCGATCGGACTTGCCGACGCGTTGATGTTCGTGGTCGACGCGCGCGCAGGGCTGACGCCGAACGACCGGGCGTTCGCCGATTTCGCCCGCCGCGCCAACAAGCCGGTAGTGCTGGTCGCCAACAAGAGCGAGGGCAAGCAGGGCGATGCCGGCGCGATGGAATCTTACGCCCTGGGCCTGGGCGAGCCGATCCAGATCTCGGCCGAGCACGGCGAGGGCTTGAGCGATCTCTACGACGCGCTGCGCGGACTGATGCCAGAGCCCGCCGACGAGGGCCGGGAATTCGACGATGACGACATCATCGAGTCCGAGGAGGACATCGCCAAACGGCCGATCCGTGTCGCCATTGTCGGCCGGCCCAACGCCGGCAAGTCGACGCTGATCAATCACCTGCTCGGCGAGGAGCGGCTGTTGACCAGCGCGGAAGCCGGCACCACCCGCGATTCCATCTCCGTCGAGGTCTCCTGGCAGGGCCGGGATTTTCGCGTGTTCGATACCGCCGGCTTGCGGCGGCGCTCGCGGATCGAGGAGAAGCTGGAGAAACTCTCGGTGGCGGACGCGCTGCGCGCCATCCGTTTTGCCGAAGTCGTGGTGCTGATGATGGATGCGCAGCACAAGTTCGAGGAACAGGATATGCGCATCGCCGACCTGATCGAACGCGAGGGCCGGGCGCTGGTGATCGCGGTCAACAAATGGGATCTGATGGGGCAAAAGTCGAACCTGGTTTCGGCGCTGCGCGCCGACGCCGATCACCTGCTGCCGCAGGTCAAGGGGATGCCGATCGTCGCGGTGTCCGGCCTGATGGGCGAGGGCATCGACCGGCTGATGCGCGCGATCGAGGATGCCTATGCGGTATGGAATCGACGGGTGCCGACCGCGTCGCTCAATCGCTGGTTCGAGCAGGCGGTCGACGCCAATCCGCCGCCCGCGGTTTCGGGCCGGCGGCTGAAACTGAATTACATCACGCAGGCCAAGGCGCGACCGCCGAGCTTTATCCTGTTCTGCTCGCGCGCCGACGCCGTGCCGCAATCCTACCTGCGCTATCTCGTCAACTCCTTGCGTGAGTTTTTCGAGCTGCCGGGTACGCCGGTGCGGATCACGCTGCGGGAAAAGGACAACCCGTTCGCGCACAAGCGCAGGAGGCCGTCCTGAGCGAAGGGGCTTCCGAGAGCGCTGTCGAAGCGCCGCGAGAAGTGCCGCAAGCGCGCGGCGCGGCGGTCGCCTTCATCTTCGTCACCATCATGCTCGACATGTTCGCGCTCGGCCTGATCCTGCCGATCCTGCCGAAACTCGTCGAAAGCTTTGTCAACAACGACACCGCGCGGGCAGCCGAAATCTTCGGCGTGTTCGGCACCGCCTGGGCGGTGATGCAGTTCATCTTCTCGCCCGTTCTCGGCGGCCTGTCGGACCGCTTCGGCCGGCGGCCGGTTGTGCTGCTGTCGAATTTCGGGCTCGGGCTCGACTACGTGCTGATGGCGCTGGCGCCTTCTCTGAGCTGGCTGTTCGTCGGCCGGGTGATCTCGGGCATCACCTCGGCCAGCGTCTCCACCGCCTTCGCCTATATCGCCGACGTGACGCCGCGGGAGCAGCGCGCGGCGATGTTCGGCAAGATCGGTGTGGCGTTCGGCGCCGGATTCATCCTGGGACCGGCGGTCGGCGGGCTGCTCGGCGGCATGGATCCGCGGCTGCCGTTCTGGGTTGCCGCCGGCTTGAGCTTTGCCAACACGCTTTACGGCCTCTTGATCTTGCCGGAATCGCTGCCGCCGGAGCGGCGCGCGCCGTTCCACTGGAAGAGCGCCAATCCGCTCGGGGCATTGCGGCTGCTGGGCTCGAACCGGGTTTTGGCAGCCCTGTCGCTGGTGAATTTCCTGGCCCAGGTCGCGCACGTGGTGCTGCCCTCGACCTTCGTGCTGTATGCGACCTACCGTTACGGCTGGGATGCAAAGACGGTCGGCCTGACGCTGGCGCTGGTCGGCATTTGCTCGATGGCGGTGCAGGGGGCGGCGATCGGGCCGATCGTAAGGAGGTTCGGCGAGCGCCGCGCGCTGCTGCTGGGACTGGCGTTCGGCGCCGCCGGCTTTTTCATTTACGGCGCGGCGCCCACCGGGGTGCTGTTCTGGCTCGGCATTCCCGTGATGTCGCTGTGGGGTGTCGCAGGGGCTGCGACCCAGGCGCTAACGACGCAACTGGTCACCCCAGAGCAGCAGGGCCAGTTGCAGGGCGCGACCTCGAGCGTGCAGAGCGTGTCCCAGATGGTTGGGCCGTTTCTGTTCACACTGACCTTTGCCTATTTCATCGGCGCCAACGCACCGATGAAATTGCCGGGCGCGCCGTTTCTCTTGGCCTCGCTGCTGTTGCTGCTGGCGATGGTGATCGCGATGCGGACGCTGGCGACGGCGCACAAAGCGTAGCTCGTCATGCCCGGCCTTGTGCCGGGCATCCACGTCTTTGCCGCGTTTAGGCAAGAAAGACGTGGATGGCCGGGACGAAGCCCGGCCATGACGAAAGCAGCCTTATTTCTTCACTATCGGACAGTCGCTCGCCTCGAGCGGCTTGGCCGCGTCTTCCGGCGAGATGGTGGCGATCAGCTTGTAATAGTCCCAGGGATACTTGGATTCCTCGGGCTTCTTCACCTCGAACAGATAGGCCGGAATGATGCGGCGGCCGTCGGCCCGCAGCGGGCCCTTGCCGAACAGCGGATCGTCGGTCGGCAACTCCTTCATCTTGGCGACCACCTTGGCGCCGTCATGCGGATTGCCGCCGAGCGCGTCCATTGCCTTCAGATAATGCAGCACACCCGCATAGACGCCCGCCGCGTCCATCGAGGGCATTGCGCCCTTCGGCGACAGTTTCTGGAAACGCTTCGACCAATCGCGCGTCTTGTCGTTCATGTCCCAATAAAAGGACTCGGTGAAGGTGAGGCCCTGCGCGACCTTTAGCCCCAACGAATGCACATCGCTAATGAAGAGCAGGAGCGCGGCGAGCTTCTGGCCGCCGGCGACAACGCCGAATTCGGACGCCTGCTTGATCGCGTTGGTGGTGTCGCCGCCGGCGTTGGCAAGGCCAACCACCTTCGCCTTCGAAGCCTGCGCCTGCAGCAGGAATGACGAGAAGTCCGACGAATTGATCGGATGCTTGACGCCGCCGAGTACCTTGCCGCCATTGGCGGTAACCACCGCGGTGGTGTCGCGCTCGAGCGCCGCGCCGAACGCATAATCCGCGGTCAGGAAGAACCAGGTGTCGCCACCAGCCTTGGTCAACGCCTTGCCGGTGCCGTTGGCGAGCATGTAGGTGTCGTAGGTGTAGGAGACCGTGTTCGGCGTGCAGGCCTTGCCGGTGAGGTCGGCAGTGGCGGCGCCGGAATTGAGCAGCACAGCGTTCTTCTCCTTGACCAGGTTGTTCACGGCCAGCGCGACGCCCGAATTCGGCGTATCGGCGATCGCGTCGACCTTGTCGCTGTCGAGCCACTGCCGTGCGATGTTGACGCCGACGTCCGGCTTGTTCTGATGATCCCCGCTGATGACGTCGATCTTCCAGCCCTTGGCGGCAAGGCCGGAATCCTCGACCGCCATCTTGGCGGCCACTACCGAATTCGGGCCGCCGATATCGGCGTAAAGGCCCGACATGTCGTTCAGCACGCCGATCTTGACCGTCTTGTCCTGGGCGAGCGCCGGTGACGCGAGCGAAAGCCCGGCGACAGCGACAAGCGCGGCGCTGCGCCACGCGAAATTCATTCTCATTGAAACGTCCTCCAGTGGTTAGTGTCAGGGCGGCTCTCTAGCCGGAGCCTTGTCCCAAGGATTGATCGAAACAGACGATCTGCTTTCCCGATAGACTTTTTCACGCCGCGCGGCAATGCCGCTAAAGACCTAGCGCAGCGCGTCCGAGGTCAGCCTGAATTTCTGGATGCGCTTTCCGGCGTCGACCTCGGCGGTATAAACGTTAACGGCTTACGCCGGCGCCCGAAAGCTGAGCAGGCTGCGGGTCTTGTACTCGAACATCTTGCCGGTCTCCGACCAGGCGGGCGAACACATCGGCACGATGAATTCGGCGGCCTGTTCCGGGGTATCGAGCGTCATCGGGTCTTCGCCGGGAAATACGGTGGCGCGCATCCGGGTGCGGATCGGGCCGGGGCTGAACAGATTGACGCGGATCGGCGTGCTTGCGGTTTCCTGGGCCCAGGCGCGCGCCAGGGTTTCCAGCGCGGCCTTCGAGGCCGCGTAGGGACCGACATAGGCGGTGGCGTTGTGGGAGGCGGCCGAAGTGACGAACACCGCGCGGCCGGCGTCGGATTGTTTCAGCAGCGGCTCCATGCAGCGGATCAGCTGGAAATTCGCGGTGACATTGATCGCCATCACGTCGTTCCAGGGCTTTAACTCGATATGCCCGAGCGGCGAGGACGGGCCGGCAACGCCGGCGTTGCCGACGAGAATGTCGAGCTTGCCGTGACGTTCATGCAGCGCGGCGCCGAGCCGCGCGATGCCGTCGTAATCGGTGAGGTTGAGCGGCACCAGCGTGGCGCTGCCGCCATCTTCCCGGATCTCGTCGTCGAGCTCTTCGAGTCCTCCTTGCGTCCGCGCCACCGCCACGATATGCGCGCCGGCCCGCGCCAGCGCACGCGCCGTGGCATAACCGATGCCGCGCGAGGCGCCGGTGACGAGAGCGATACGGGAGGCGAGGGGGAGGGGCATTGGAAGTAGCTCTATTCATCGTCGTCCCTGCGAAAGCAGGGACCCATACGCCTTGAACGTTATGGTTGCGGAAAGTGGGAGTTGCCTTCGTGCTGCATCAACGAAAGCCGGGGGTTATGGGTCCCCGCGTTCGCGGGGACGACTATTCATTGAGCTGTTCCATGACCCTTCCCCTCGCTTCCCGTATCGCTCTCGTCACCGGCGCCTCGCGTGGCATCGGCTATGCCACCGCGCGCGCGTTGGCCAGGCAAGGCGCGCATGTCGTGGCGGTGGCGCGGACGCAAGGAGGACTTGAGGAACT
>DATNMT010000547.1:0-2457 GCA_035602495.1 Bradyrhizobium sp. | reverse complement strand
ACCGGGCCAAATCCTCGGTCAATTTCCGCGCCAAGCGCATCATTGCGCCCTTGGCGCGGGCGCTGCGGGCCGGGGGCCGCTTGATAGGAATTCACTCCCACGGGCAGGATCCCGGCATGGAGATTATCCAGGCCGTATGGCCCGGAGAAAATCCTTTCGCGGTAAGCCGTCATGAGCTATTGCGCGCGGTGAAATACGAGCTGGGATCGGCCGGGCGTGACCTTAACTTTAATGCCTATGCCGATAACCGTTCGATCTTCCGCTATGATATGGAAGCGCTGCCAAACGAGGTCACCGGCTCGATCGGAACCTCGACAGCCTTTGCAGCATGGAACGCGGCGGTGTATGTCGCCCAGATCGAGGACGACCGGTTGACGGAAGTGACCCAGAGCGGCCGTTATCTCGATGCCGCCAGAGAGGTTCTGCGCAAGCATAACGGGCTCTGGTTCTACGACGAATCCTACGTCATCTCGCGCCGTCGCGACTGACATTTCAGGACACATTTCGAAAGCGCCGCCGGGGGTCTGGCGGAAAAGGGGTTGGTTGATGCGCGAGTCTCATCTTTTCACTTCAGAGTCGGTTTCCGAGGGTCATCCGGACAAGGTCTCGGACCAGATCTCCGATGCGATCCTCGACGCCTTCATCGAGAAGGACGTCAAGCTCGGCATTGCCGACGACAGCCTGGTCAATACCCGGCTCGGCTGCGAGACGCTGTGCACGACCAACAAGATCGTGATCGCGGGCGAGGGCCGCGGCCAGCTGTTCCGCATGATCCACGGCGTCTCGGTGGTCGACCGTGAACTGATCTCGGAGATCGCCCGCGGCGTGGTCAAGGACATCGGCTACGACCAGAACGGCTTCTCCTACCACGGCGCCGACATCGAGGTGCTGCTGCATGGCCAGTCGCCCGACATCGCGATGGGCGTCGACGCCAAGAAGAAGAAAAGCGGCGAGGAAGAAGGCGCCGGCGACCAGGGCATGATGTTCGGCTACGCCTGCGACGAAAGCGAGGTGTACGAAAAGGGTTCGTACATGCCGGCGCCGATCTATTTCGCGCACAAGATCTTGAAGGTTCTCTCCGAGAAGCGCCGCAACGGCCAGCTGTTCGACCTGCAGCCGGATTCCAAGAGCCAGGTGACCGTGAAATACGTGGGCGGCAAGCCGATCGGCTGCACCAAGGTCGTGGTCTCCACCCAGCACAACGAGAAGAGCCGCAACGGCAAGAAATATTCGCCCGGCCTGATCAAGGAGATGATCTCGAACGCGGTGGAATCGGCGCTGCCGAAGGGCTGGATGCCGCAGCGGCCTTCCGATTTCCTGGTCAATCCCACCGGCAATTTCGTGGTCGGCGGACCGGACGGCGATTGCGGCCTCACCGGCCGCAAGATCATCGTCGACACCTATGGCGGTTATGCGCCGCATGGCGGCGGCGCCTTCTCCGGCAAGGACCCGACCAAGGTCGACCGCTCGGCCGCCTATGCCGCGCGCTATCTTGCCAAGAACGTGGTGGCCGCGGGCCTTGCCGAGCGCTGCACCATCCAGGTCGCCTATGCGATCGGCGTAGCCGATCCGATGTCGCTGTTGGTGAACACCCACGGCACCGGCAAGGTCGACGAGAAGAAACTCGAAAAGGTGCTGCCGGAAATGTTCCGGCTGACGCCGACCAACATCCGCCGCTCGCTCGAACTGAACCGGCCGATCTACCGGCGCACCGCGTCCTACGGCCATTTCGGCCGTGCGCCGGACAAGGATGGCGGCTTCTCATGGGAAAAAACCAACCTCGCCGCCGAGCTGAAGCGCGCGATGTGATTTTTGCCGTCATTCCGGGATACGCCGCAAGGCGTAGACCCGGAATCTCGAACTTCTGGATTCTCCGATGTGCAATTGCACATCGCAGTTCGCGAGTTGCACTCGCGCCCCGGAATGACATGGACAGGAACAGGATTCTTACATGACCGCCACCGCCAAGAAGGCCGCCTTCACCGATTACATCGTCAAGGACATCTCGCTCGCCGAATTCGGCCGCAAGGAGATCTCGCTGGCCGAGACCGAGATGCCTGGCCTGATGGCGACGCGCGAGGAATATGGGCCGAAGCAGCCCCTGAAGGGCGCCCGCATCGCCGGCTCCCTGCACATGACCATCCAGACCGCGGTCCTGATCGAGACTCTTGCCGCGCTCGGTGCCGACATCCGCTGGGTCTCCTGCAACATCTATTCGACCCAGGATCATGCCGCGGCCGCGATCGCAGCCGCCGGCATTCCGGTGTTCGCGGTGAAGGGCGAGAGCCTCACGGAGTATTGGGACTACACCGCCAGGCTGTTCGACTGGCACGGCGGCGGTACCCCCAACATGATCCTCGATGATGGCGGCGACGCCACCATGCTGGTGCACAACGGGCTGCGCGCCGAGCAGGGCGACACCGCGTTCCTCGACCGGCACAACAGCGAGGAAGAGGA
>DATNMT010000045.1:0-7250 GCA_035602495.1 Bradyrhizobium sp. | reverse complement strand
GGGGTCGGGGGTGGGGGGTGCTTCAACATAGCAGGTGCCTGGAGCGGCCGACCAGTCTGCCGGGCCGACATGGAATTCGAACTGCTTATTCCGGCTGTTTGACGAAAACACCGTCCTGGTATGTGGCGCCGAAGTAGACATCGATCCGGCTCACCTTGTCGCCGGCAAAGCTGAAGAACTCGGTATTGCGGAAGCTCTTGCCGTCCTTGGCGACGCACCGGTAGGTCACATAGGCCTCATCGCCCTCGACGAAGATTTTTTCGAGTTCATGCCGCTCGATCCAGCCGGTGTCGCGCCAGCAACGGGCAAAATAGGTCGCCTTGTCGATTGCGTCGTCATAGGGGCTGGTGAAGCGGAAATCCTCCGTGAGCGCGCCTTCGACCGCCTTGCGGTCGTTCGCCAGGTAGGCGGCGAAGATGGCGCGGATGATGCCTGCTTTGTTACGGTCCGACATTGCGCGCGCCCATCAATTTGTCGGCTCGTAGCGCAGGATCGCGATGCCTGAAGCCAGCGCCCTGGCGTCGAGAAGTTTCAACTTCCTGCGCCCGTCGGGTTTGAACAGCGGCGTGCCGCGGCCGAGGATGATCGGATTGAGCGCGATCCGGAACTCGTCGATCAGTCCGTGCGGCATCAAGCTCGCGGCGAGATCGGCGCTGCCGAACAGAAAAATGTCCTTCGGCTGCTCCCGCTTCAGCCTTGCGACGGTGGTCGGCAAATCACCTCCGTACATCGCGGTATTGGCCCAGTCCGACCGCGTCAGCGTCCGCGAGAACACGTGCTTCGGCAGCGCGTTCATGAAGTCCGCGACCTCGCCGGTCGCGCTCGGCCAGTGGTTCGCCATCAGCTCATAGGTGACGCGGCCGAACAGCAGGCCACCGGCCGATTTCAATTGGTCGATCGAGAGCCGCTCAAGCTCCTCGCCCCAGACATCGAGATGCCACGAGAGGTCGTGGTCCTTGCCTTCGAACAAGCCGTCCAGCGTCATCAGATTCCACATGATCAGCCTTGCCATGCTGCTTCCTTCCAAACGATTGCGTTGCCGGCCGCTAACCAGCGCTCATTTAGGGGACGAACGGGGATTTATGGCGCCGACATTTCCGATGAAATTATTTTGAACGCGCGGCATCCCTCATTTCGCCTCCCACCTTCGCACCGTTTCCGTCGCGCCTTCCGGGGTGGCTTCGAAGATCGGCGAGGCCAGCACCGCGTGGAGATGCAGCGTGGCGCTGCCGGAATTGCGAAAGCCGTGGTTGCGCCCCGCGGGGACGATCAGCGACTGGCCGGCCGTGACGATCGCCCGCTCTTCGTCCATCCACATCTCGGCTTCGCCGTCGCGCACGGTCAGCACCTCCTCGACGGGATGCGAATGGGTCGGCGCGCCATTGCCCGGCGCGACCCATTGCTCGAACATGCAGAGCTGCGTGGCGCCAGTGCGCGCCGAAACCAGCATGCGCGTCTCCACGCCCGGGCGCCATTGTTCGGGTGGCGTGGTTTGCGGATCATTGACCTTCATCGAGTTCGGCCCCCTTGTCTTGCTCGTATCGTCTCGTTAGCAAAGCAGACGTTCCGCATCCGTGCCAGTCACAACGCGATCACCGCAACGAAAGAGCGCCCATGCCCCCTGCCCCGCAAAAAGTCGCGCTGGTGACCGGCGCCGCGCGTGGCATTGGGCTGGCGGTCGCAAAGCGCTTTCTGGCCGACGGTTGGCGCGTGGCGCTGCTCGACATCGAGGGTGAGCTGTTGTGGAACAGCGTGGCGGCGCTGAGCGCGCCCGGCAGTACGCTCGGGCTGCATTGCGACGTCTCCGACGCCGGCGCGGTGAGAAGCGCGTTCGCCGAGATCGAGCGCCGCTTCGGGCAGCTCGACGCGCTGGTCAACAATGCCGGCATCGCGGTGTTCGCGCCGCTCCTGGAGACGACGGACGAGGACTGGAAGCGGGTGCTGGAAGTCAATCTGACCGGACCGTTCATCTGCACCAAGGCGGCAGTGCCCCTGATGCGCGAGCACGGCGGCGGCGCCATCGTCAACATCACCTCGATTTCCGCGGTGCGCGCCTCCACGTTGCGCTCGGCCTACGGCACCAGCAAGGCGGGGCTCGCGCATCTGACCAAACAGCTCGCGGTCGAACTGGCCGCGCTCGGCATTCGCGTCAACGCCGTCGCGCCCGGCCCGGTCGAGACCGCGATGGCGAAAGCCGTGCATACGGCCGAGATCCGCGCCGACTATCACGACGCCATTCCGCTCAATCGCTACGGCCTCGAAGAGGAACTGGCGGAAGCCGTATTCTTCCTGTGCAGCGACCGCGCCAGCTACATCACCGGCCAGATCCTCGCCGTCGACGGCGGTTTCGATGCCGCCGGCATCGGCCTGCCGACGCTGCGCGGCGAGCGAAGGAACGGGTAGCGCATTTTCTCCCTCGCCCGGCCCTTCGTAGGGTTCCACGCCTGCATAATCAGCGGCGGACATCTGCAAAAATAGCATTTGCCGAGGCATTTCCTCGACCCTAGAAGTCGGTAGCTTCTTCTCCCACTTGAAGAGGCTTCCATGAACGACTTGTACACGTGGCTTTCGCAACAGCACCACGGCTTGCGGACTTTCCGCACCTTTCAGCAAAAACTGGATGATGTGAGCAAGGGCGACCCCGAGCAGCGCGCTCTTTGTCGACTGTTGAACACGATCGTCAGCGGCTATGTCGATACTTTCCACGAACAGCCGTTGCCCGTTGCGGTCGCGGATCGCGCCCATCGCCGCCTGCTCGACCTGCTGGCCAGCCTGGACTTCAGCGCAAGCGCGGAACGGCGGCTGGCTGACATCAACCGCGTCGCCGCCTGCGATCTGCGGCATTAGGCGTCGTTTGATCGCCGGTTGACCGCGACGACGCGCCAGCCGCGTTCGAGCCGATCGTCCGGGTCAGCGACGGCGGATCGATCACAAACGCAGCGCGGGGCCCGGGGGTGAGGTAAGCCGGCGCCTCCGGCGCGGACATGTGACAAAAGCTTGCCGCGGCACCCACCGTTGATTATCTGCTTCGGATCAATGGAGCGGACGCAGGGATGATGCGAACGGCGATCGTCAAGGCCATTGTTCTCGGCTCGCTGCTGGCCAGCCTCGCCTTGCCGCCGGCTCGCGCGGAGGTGCGCATCCTCGCCAGTCCGGGCGGACAGGTCGGCCCGTTCCTCGATCTGTTCGAGCGGGTGCGCGCCTCGGGCGAACGGGTGGTGATCGACGGGCCGTGCCTGTCGGCCTGCACGCTGGTGCTGAGCGTGGTGCCGGACGACCGCATCTGCGTGACGCGGCGGGCGATCCTCGGATTCCACGCCGCGCGCTCGATCGACCGGCGCGGGCGGATGTCAGCCGAACCGGAGGCCTCCGAACTGGTGCTGGAAACCTATCCGGCCGCGGTGCGCGGCTGGATCCGCCGCCGCGGCGGGTTGACCTCGCGCCTGCTGCTGCTGCGCGGGCGCGAACTCGCGGCGATCTATCCGAGCTGCCGGTAGATGATTACGTTTCCGCCGGGCTCATCACCATCCAGGGAATTCCGAACTGGTCGACGCACATGCCAAATCCCTTGGCAAAGAAGGTCTTGGCAAACGCCATGTTGACGCGGCCGCCGTCCGACAGCGCCTTGAACTTGCGCTCGGCGTCGGTGGGATCGTCGACCTGCAGCGACACCGAAAAGCCCTGCGGCTGATGGAAGTGGCCGGGAGGTGCGTCGGAGCCCATCAGCACCTCGCCGTCGATCGAGATGCGGGCGTGCATGATCTTCTTCTTCCATTCCGGCGGCATCGGCATGTCCGGCGGCGCGCTCTCATGCGTCAGCATCATCTCGACCTTGGCGCCGAGCACCTTTTCGTAATATTTGAATGCCGCTTCGCAATTGCCGTTGTAGTAGAGATAGGGATTGACCTGCATGGCTGGCTCCTGGGTGTGGGTGCTTCGAATAGTCGGTTACTTCTCCGTGAGCTTCCTCAGATTGGAAAGACCGGCTTCAAAATCCTTGCCGACCATCTTGTCGATGTTCATGAACACCTGCATCAACTTGGACATGAAGGGCGCCGGCCCGTGCATCAGCCAGTCGACGCTGGTAGTATCGCCCTGCGGCAGCATGCTGAATTCAGCGGTGTTGTGAGCTTCGAACGGCGTGAAGAAATCCAGCTTGATGACGATTTTCGACGGCGGCGAGGCATCGAGGATTTCCATGCGTCCGGAACCGACATTCTTGTTGCCGTCCCACGCGTAGACCGCGCCCCTGCCGCTGGTCGAGCCGCTGAAGGTGCGCTTCATTGCTGAATCCTTGTTTTCCCAGGGCGACCAGCTTCCCCATTGATGGAAATCATTGATCAGGGAAAAGATCTTTTCCGGCGGGGCCTTGATGGTGGCGCCGCGCCGGATGCTGAACGTGTCCGGCTTCATCGCGGCGAGGATCAGGACGATCGCGATGGCGACCGCCAGTACGATGGCGATGATGGTTATGATCTCAAACATGACTGACTCCCCTGATCTTTCAAATTTTCGGCGAGGCAATTTTCAGCGCCGCCACGGAATTAGTGTCCGCAAAGTTCCATCGCGCAACCACAGCCCGCCCCACAGCATCAGTCCGAGATAAAACCCGAACAGGATGTGGGTGAACAACGGGCTGCCGATCCGCAGATGGGAGGCCATCGCGCCGCCGAGATAGCCGGTCAACAGGATCGCGCCCAGGATCGAGGTCGGCGGCACCGCATAGAGAATGGTACACACGATGGTGATGAATCCAAGGCTTCGCGCCAGCGTTTCGCTCGAACCATAGCCGATCCGGTCCATCGATTCCGTGACAACCGGCCATGGCACCAGCTTGATGGCGCCGTCGAACAGCAAAAATATGATGACGAGGCCGCTGAGCAATCGGCCGAGCCAGCGCGCAGGCTTCGAGGCCGGCGCTTCCGCGGCTATCGTCGGCATGGCTTCGCCGATGGATCGGCTTCCTTGCAGGTTCATCGGGCGTCCCCTTCGGATCAGTGCTGCATGATCCAAGGACGAACGGGACCGGCGTCGTTCGACAGGGCGCGATAAAAATTTTTTGATTTTTCGTCACTACGTTACCGTCGCCGGCGCCAAAAATGAGTTGTGTCCTTTGCATTCCAATTTCGGTCTCAAATTTGCCCCCGACTCAATGCACTGTGTCGAACAGAACGACGGGGTACGTTCGGCTGCCTGAAATGGGGGATTAGTCATGGGACCCGCATATCCGCCGGATAGCAAACAGGAAATTATCGAAAAGTGCCTCGATGAAACGTCGCCGCATGGCGAGGAATATACCGACGACGAACATTCCGACGGCATCGTGTCGCTGCTCGAGGAAAACGCCCGGCTTCGCGGCTTGGTCGTCAAGCTGACAGACCTCATCCTCAAGAACGTCGCCGAGCGCGGATAACCGCGCATCGCGGTATGCCGCTACTTCTTGGCCTTTACGCCGCGCGGCGTGCTGTCGCGCATCAGGCGGTCGAGGTGCATGCGGATATGGGCGGCTTCGGCGGAGGTGTTGGCGAGCGCGATGGCGCGGTCGAACGCCACGCGCGCCTCGTCGTTGCGGCCGAGCTGCATCAGGAACGCGCCGCGCACGCCGAAGAAATGAAAATAGCTCGAGAGACGCTCGCCGAGCGGCTCGATCAGTTCGAGCGCGGCCTGCGGCCCGCGCACCTTGGACACCGCGACCGCGCGGTTGAGCGTCACCACCGGCGACGGCTGCATCAGTTCCAGCGCGCCGTAGAGCAGATCGATCTGGGTCCAGTCGGTGTCTTCCGGCCTGGCGGCGCGCGCATGCAGGGCCGCGATCGCCGCCTGGATCTGATACGGCCCGCTGCGGCGATGCCGCATCGCCTTGTCGATCAGCGCCAGCCCCTCGGCGATCATCTTCTGGTTCCACAGCGCGCGATCCTGGTCGTCGAGCAGCACCAATGCGCCCTCGGCATCGAAGCGCGCTGCCGAGCGGGCATGCTGCAGCAACAACAAAGCTGTCAGCCCCATGATCTCCGGTTCGCTCGGGAACAGCCGAAGCAACAACCGCGCCAGCCGGATCGCTTCCTCGCACAGGGGCCCGCGGATCTCGGCGGTGTCGCCGCCGGCCGAATAGCCCTCGTTGAAAATCAGATAGATCATCGCCGCGACCGCGGAGAGACGTTCGCCGCGCTCGACCGCGCCCGGGGTCTCGAACGGAACCTCGGCGTCCGCGACGCGCGCTTTCGCCCGGGTGATGCGCTGTTCCATCGCGGCTTCACTGACCAGAAACGCACGCGCGATCTGCTTGACCGTCAGTCCGGAGACGATGCGCAGCGCCAGCGCGATCTGCTGCGTCGCCGGCAGATCGGGATGGCAGCAGATGAACAGCAGCCGCAGGATGTCGTCGCGGTAATGCGAGCCGTCGAGCCGCTCGGCCAGCTGCTCCTCGATGTCGTCGAGATCGGAAATCGCCTCGTCCTCGGGCAGCGGCTCCTGCTTGCGGCTTCGCCTGATGTCGTCGATCGCGACGTTGCGCCCGACCATGATCAGCCAGGCCGCCGGATCGCGCGGCGGGCCGTTCTGCGGCCAGCTTTTCAGCGCACGCAAGCAGGCGTTCTGGAAGGCTTCCTCGGCGGTGTCGAGATTGCGGAAATATCGCAACAGCGCGCCGACCGCCTGGGGACGTGCCGACGTCAGCGCGCCATCGATCCAGGCGGTGTCGGTCATGTCGTTGCCCTCCCCGGCGCGAACATGCCGACCGGGCGGATTTCATGGGCCCCGCCTGGATTGGCAGCGCCGAGATCGCGCGCGACGTCGAGCGCCTCGTCGAGATTCTTGCAATCGACGATGTAGAAGCCGAGCAGTTGTTCCTTGGTCTCGGCATAGGGGCCGTCGAGCACCACCGGCGGATTTTCCTTGCGTAGCGTCGCCGCCGCGGTCGTCGGCAACAACCGCGCGACCGGGCCGAGCCGCCCCTGTTTTGCCAGTTTGTCCTGGACGACGGTGAGCTTTTGCATCACCGCGGCGTCCTGTTCCTTGCTCCAAGAGCCGACAAAATCCTCATCGTGATAGCATAGGATGGCGTAGAGCATGGATCAGGGTTTCCCTTCGGTTCAAGGACGAATGATTATGCCCGCGGCCGACAGCAATCGGAAACATTTTGCACAGTTGCCGCGGGGCGCTAAGGTCGCCGGCAATTCCGGGAATTTGGGGCAGAAAATCGATGAAAAAGGGGGCCCTGGCGCTGCTCATTCATGGCGGCACCGATAACT
>DATNMT010000540.1:0-2742 GCA_035602495.1 Bradyrhizobium sp. | reverse complement strand
CTCGCAGAGCCGAACCTCAGATGCGCAATCGCGCCATCGGGGAATCTCGAGATTCCGGATTCGATGCTTCGCATCGCTCCGGAATGACGACGCGAGGGCGCGTCGTCACTTGTCCTGCCACTTCGGCTCGCGTTTCTCGATGAAGGCGCCGATGCCTTCCTCGGCGTCGCGCGCCATCATGTTTTCCGTCATTACCTCTGCCGCATAGCGATAGGCGCCGGCAAGGCTCATTTCCGCCTGGCGGTAGAACGCGGCCTTGCCGAGTTTGATCGTATAGGCGGATTTGAGCGCGACCTTTTCGGCCAGCACAATCGCCGCATCGCGCTCGGTGCCGGCGGCGACGACGCGGTTGATGAGGCCGATATCCTTCGCGGTTGCTGCCGAAATCGGCTCGCCCGTGAGCAGCATTTCCATCGCCTGTTTGCGCGGCACGTTGCGCGACAGCGCTACCATCGGCGTCGAACAGAACAGTCCGATATCGACGCCCGGCGTGGCGAAACTCGCCGCCTCCGAGGCGACCGCGAGATCGCAGCTTGCCACCAGCTGGCAGCCGGCGGCGGTGGCCATGCCCTGGACCGCGGCGACCACCGGCTTGGGCAAGTGGACGATGGCCTGCATCATCGCACTGCAGGCCGTCATGATCTCGGCGAAATAGGCGCGGCCGCGGTCGGCGTCGGCGCGGCGGGCGGTCAATTCCTTCATGTCGTGGCCGGCGGAAAACGCCGTTCCGTTGGCGGCGATGATCACCGCGCGCACTTTTGCATCGTCGTGAATCTCCCGGAGCGCCGCATCGAGCTCGGCGATCAGGCCCTCCGACAGGCTGTTGCGCGCCTGCGGCCGATTGAGCGTCAGCACCGCGATTGGGCCGAGCATCTCGCGCAGCAGGATCGGCGATTGCGGTGTGGCGGCACGGAGGGTCTGGCTGGTCATCGAAATATCCGCTTTGGCAGTTGCCTCACCCTAATGTAACAAGCGGCGCGAGGCGAGGGCAGGCGGAACGACATGGCAATTGCGAAAATGACGCTGGCGGAACTGGAGAACTTCCTCCGTGTCGAATTCCCCCAATCCTTCGGCAGCGGCGACACGTCGATCGAAAGCGCCGACGGCGAGACCTGCCTGCTGCGCCAGCGCTACAGCGACCGGATGCTGCGTCCGGGCCGGACCATCTCGGGTCCGACGCTGATGGGGCTGGCCGATTGCGCGATGTATGTGGTGCTGCTGTCGGCGATCGGCCCGGTCGGACTTGCGGTCACCACCAATCTCAACATCAATTTTCTGCGCAGGGGCCCGCCCGGGCAGGATATCCTGGCGGCGGCCCGGATTTTGAAGCTGGGCAGGCGGCTGGCGGTCGGGGAGGTCAACCTGCTGTCGGGAACGTCCCCCGACCCGATCGCCCACGCGACGTCGACCTATTCCATTCCAAATACTTAGTGTTTTCTGAGGTAATATCACACCATAATTGTAGGCTATTGATTTAACTCGACTAAATGTCTCGGCTTCGCATTGACGCGGGCGTCGGGGTTATCTAGAAACCGGCCCAGTTCGGCGCCCTTGAGCCGATGTCCCCTTTCACGGATTTCCTCACATGAAAACGTTTTCGGCAAAGCCCGCCGAGGTGACGAAGAAGTGGGTGCTGATCGACGCCAAAGGTCTGGTGGTCGGCCGGCTCGCTTCGCTGGTCGCCATGCGCCTGCGCGGCAAACACTTGCCCACCTATACCCCGCATGTCGATTGCGGCGACCATGTCATCATCATCAACGCGGCGCATGCGGTGCTGACCGGGCGCAAGCGCGACAACAAGGTCTATTACAACCACACCGGCTTCATCGGCGGCATCAAGGAGCGCACCGCGAAGTCGATCCTCGAGGGCCGGTTTCCCGAGCGCGTGGTCGAGAAGGCGATCGAACGCATGATCCCGCGCGGGCCGCTTGGCCGCGTGCAGCTTGGAAACCTGCGTGTTTACCCCGGCCCCGAGCATCCGCACGAGGCCCAGCAACCCGAGACGCTCGATATCGCTTCGATGAACCGCAAGAACATGAGGGCCGCATAACATGTCCGACACCATGCAGTCTCTCGATCAGCTGTCGCAGCTCAAGCCGGCCACGCCGGAGGCGCCGAAATACGTCAGGAAGGTCGACAAGTTCAACCGCGCCTACGCCACCGGCAAGCGCAAGGACGCGGTCGCCCGGGTCTGGATCAAGCCCGGCGCCGGCAAGATCGTCGTCAACACCCGCGAGGTCGAAATCTATTTCGCCCGTCCGGTGCTGCGGATGATGATCCAGCAGCCGCTGGTCGCCGCCGCCCGCGCCGGCCAGTACGACGTGATCTGCACCGTCGCCGGCGGCGGTCTGTCGGGCCAGGCAGGCGCGGTGCGTCACGGCATCTCGAAGGCGCTGACCTATTTCGAACCGGATCTGCGCGGCGTGCTGAAGAAGGGCGGGTTCCTCACCCGCGACTCCCGCACCGTCGAGCGCAAGAAGTACGGCCGGGCGAAAGCGCGCAAGTCGTTCCAGTTCTCGAAGCGCTAAAATTTGTAGCGAAATATCTCCATCAGGAACTTGCGAAAGGGCGCCCGGAGCGCCCTTTTTGCTGCGCATTTGCCGAGGAGTTGACGCAGTTTTTCCTGAAAACTTGCGCGTCGGCGCAAACGAATTTCCAACGCGGCCCTCATAGGGTTCCCGACGGTGCAAACGTCTTACTATTCTCCCCGCGTCAGAATGTGCGTAAAACTTCGGCTGGTGG
>DATNMT010000523.1:0-8738 GCA_035602495.1 Bradyrhizobium sp. | reverse complement strand
TCCGGCGCGATGGCGCTGAATGTGGTCAACCCGGCGACGGAGGAAGTGGTTGCCGTGGCGCCCAGGGCAGACCGCGCGCAACTCGAACAGGCCGTCGCCGCGGCGAAAGCGGCCTTTCCGCGGTGGTCGCAGACGCCCGTGCGGGACCGCGGCGCGCTGCTGGACAGGCTGGCTGATGCGGTTGAAGTGCGTCAGGCCGAGTTTGCGGAAATCCTGACGTCGGAAAATGGCAAGCCGATCGCACAGGCGGTGTTGGAAATGGCAGCCGTCGTAGCCGCGATGCGCTATTATGCGGGCCTCGATCTGGCGCCTCGGATCCTGAAGGAGGATGCGTCCCAGAAGATCATCGAACAACCCATGCCGCTCGGCGTGGTCGGAGCGATATCGGCGTGGAACGTGCCAATGATCCTGCTGGCCGCGAAGATCGCGCCGGCGCTGCTTGCCGGCAACACCGTTGTCGCCAAGCCGGCGGCGACGACCCCGCTGGCGGCGCTTAGACTGGGTGAGCTGTGCGCCGATATTCTGCCCCCCGGGGTGATCAACGTCATTGTCGACGCCAACGATCTTGGGGGCGCGCTCACCAGCCATCCGGACGTCGCCAAAGTCGCATTCACGGGCTCGACTGCGACCGGCAGGAAAGTCATGGAAAGCGCGGCCGGCACGCTGAAGCGCCTCACGCTGGAGCTCGGCGGCAACGACGCCGCCATTGTGCTCGACGACGTCAATCCAAAGGAAATAGCGCCCCAGCTGTTCGCCGGCGCGACCTTCAATTCCGGCCAGGGCTGCGTCGTGATCAAGCGCCTCTACGTTCATGATTCGCAATATGACGAATTCTGCGAGGAACTCGGGCGGCTGGCCCGCGAGGCTGTCGTCGATGACGGCGCCAAGCCTGGAGCCCAGATCGGGCCGCTGCAGAACAAGGCGCATTTCGAGAGGGTGAAGGGCTTCCTGAAGGATGCCAAACAGGACGGCGTTATCGTTGCGGGCGGCAATGTTCTGCAGCGCAAGGGCTATTTCGTCGAACCGACGATTGTTCGCGACATCGGCGACGATGCGCGATTGGTCAGGGAGGAGCAGTTCGGCCCAATTCTGCCGGTGCTGCGCTATGCCAAGGTCGAAGACGCCATCGCGCGCGCGAACGATACCGAGTTCGGGCTCGGCGGCAGCGTCTGGTCGAAGAATCTCGAGCGGGCCTTCGCCGTGGCCTCGCAAATCAATTCGGGCACGGTCTGGATCAACAGGCATCTCAACCTGCAGCCCGACATTCCCTTCAGGGGCGACAAGCAGTCCGGCATCGGAACCGAACTGGGCCATGCTGGCCTGGAGGAATATACCCAGCCCAGGATCATCAATATGGCCAAGCAGCAGGCCTGACGCGCATCCCGCCGTGTTCGCGACGGCGGGCAAGCTGAGCCGGGCCCGCGCCGCCGTCTTGACCTTCGTGTTGTTAACGCCCCGATTGGTGCGGCGGGGCCGCGCACATCACCGCGATCGCGCCCTTCACGATCGCCTCCAACTCCTTGCGCGGCACGCGGGCGCGGGCGCGGATCGCAATCGTATGGATGGTCGCGGACGCCAGTTGTGCCAGCACTACCGGATCGGTCGACGGCGCCATCTCGCCTTTTTCCTTCGCGAGCCGGAAACAGGCGGCGAACGCCCTGTCGAGTTCGGAGAATCCCTCCAGCCACCAGGGCGCGGATATCCTTGTCGAACACCGCTTCGGAGGCCGCCGTCATCACCGTGAAGCAGCCGCGCAAGCCGTCGCACACCGTGCGTGAATCGAAAATTCCCGGCGTATGGGTCCCCGCTTTCGCGGGGACGACGCTGGAATTCAAAACGGATTTTCGCCCAGTCCCGGCACATCCGCCGGCCGCGGCCCCGGTGCGGGCCAGCGAAAGCGGCGGTCTGTTTCCGCGATGTCGACGTCGTTGATGCTGGCCTCGCGCCGGCGCATCAGGCCGTGCTCGTCGAACTCCCACTGCTCGTTGCCGTAGGAGCGATGCCACTGTCCGGCGGTGTCATGCCACTCGTATTGAAAGCGCACGGCAATGCGGTTGGCGTCGAATGCCCAGAGATCCTTGATCAGGCGATAGTCGAGTTCTTTGGCCCATTTGCGGGTGAGGAAGGCGATGATCGCGGCGCGGCCCTCGAAAAATTCCGAGCGGTTGCGCCAGCGGCTGTCCTCGGTATAGGCCAGCGACACGCGCTCCGGATCGCGCGAATTCCAGGCGTCTTCGGCCATCCGGGCCTTCTGGGCGGCGGTTTCTCGGTTGAACGGCGGCAGCGGGGGACGCGACATGACGGCCTCGGGTTTTGGGTGCGGTCCGATTGTATCGCCGCGCTTCGGCTAGTCGACGGCAATTTGCCGATCGCCGGATCGTCAAATTACATCGGCCTTCAACAACACCCGCAGCGCTTTCGGGATCGGCTGCGCCCGCCCCTCGCTGATGAAAGCGACGCGTACCTCGGCTCTGACCAGCACATCCTCGCCGCGCCGTACCTCCTGCGAAAGCGTGATCGAGGCGCCCTTCACCGCGACCGGCCAGGTCACGACGTCGAGCACGTCGTCCATTCGTGCCGGCTTGAAGAAATCGATCCGCATCGAACGCACCACGAAGGCGAATCCCGGCGTTTCCACCTGCGCCTCCGCGAACAGCGCGTGCTGCTCGGCGCCCATCAGCCGCAGGTGATTGGTGCGGCCGCGCTCCATGAAGCGCAGGTAATTGGCGTGGTAGACGATACCGGAAAAATCGGTGTCCTCGTAATAGACGCGGATCCGCATATGATGGCGGCCGCCGCGAATCTCGCCGTCGAGATGGGATGTTGTCACGTCCAGTCCTTCGATCCCCTGGGATGGACATCGTTTGCGCAAAATCCGACGGCGCGCAAGCGGAGCGGCCTCGTTGACCCAGCTAGGATACGACCGGATTTTTCCCACCTAGCGTCACCAGCACGATCTCCGGCGGCACGCCGAGACGGAACGGCATGATGCTGCAGCCCAGACCGCCGGAGACGATGACGTCGCAGTTGGTGCGGGTGTGACCGTAGGCGAATCTTCCGCCGTAGCGCGACGGCACCACCGGCGACCACCCGAACAGCCGGATTTGACCGCCATGGGTATGTCCGGAAAGCTGCAGCGCGACCCGCCCCGGCACGCGCATCGCGATGTCGGGCTCATGCGCCAGCAGGATGACCGGCGCGTTATCGGTCACTTTCGCCAGCGTGGCCGTGAGATCGTCGACGCCGATGCGCTTGACCGGCCGGAACCGCCGCGCCGGCATATAGGCCAGTTGGTCGCCGAGGCCGGCCAGCCAGAACGAGCGGCCCGATTTGGTCAACCGCACCACATCGTTTTCGTAAACCGGAATGCCGGCAGCTTCGAGCGCGCGGCGCGCCGCGGTCGGCCCCTGCCCTTCGCGCTGCACGGTCTTGTCTTCCCACCAGTCGTGATTGCCGAGGATCGCATGCACGCCGAGCGGCGCCGTCAAGCCGGCAAGTACCGGCGCCCATTCGCCGGCTGGAATCAGGCGCGTCACATGGCGGTGACCGGCCACGTAGTCGCCGAGCATGACAATGATATCCGCGTCGAGTGCATTGGTGCGTTCGACGATCGCCCGGATGTGTTCAAGCGACATCCAGGGATCGCAGGCATGAACGTCGGCGATGACGGCGATCCTGAGCTGCAAATCGGCGGGCCATTGCGGTGGCGAAATATTGTACCGCGCGACGCGAAGCCGCAGCACCGGTTCAGTAAAGCCATAGGCGACGGGGGAAACGACGCTAGCGCCAAGACCGGCGAAGAAGCGCAAGAAGTGGCGGCGTGAAATCATGAATGGTTAATCGCGATGCGCTCCCACTTTGATCAAAAATTGCAGCGGAATTGGGTTGGGTTTGTGCAGAATTCCCGCAGCGCGGGCCGTCACTCGTCATCGCCGTTGCCGAACAATCCGAACTGCGTCGGATCGCGCGCGGGTTCAGCGAGGCCGAGATGGCGGAAGGCGTGCGAGGTCAAGAGGCGGCCGCGCGGGGTGCGCTGCAGATAGCCGCACTGGATCAGGAACGGCTCGATGATGTCCTCGATGGCGTCGCGCGGCTCCGACAATGCGGCCGCCATGGTTTCCACGCCGACCGGGCCGCCGCCGTAGTTGATCGCGATCGTCGAGAGATAACGCCGGTCCATCGCATCAAGCCCGGCGGCGTCGACCTCGAGCGCGCGGAGCGCGTTGTCGGCGATCTTGCGATCGATCGAGGCGGCGTCGGCGGCGGAGGCGAAATCGCGCACCCGCCGCAGCAGCCGGCCGGCGATGCGCGGGGTGCCGCGGGCGCGGCGGGCGATCTCGTTGGCGCCGTCAGGCGTTACGCCTATCTTGAGCACGCGGGCGCCGCGGGTGACGATCTTCTCCAGTTCCTCCTCGGTGTAGAAATTCAGCCGCACCGGGATGCCGAAGCGATCACGCAGCGGGTTGGTCAGGAGCCCCGCGCGCGTGGTCGCGCCGACCAGGGTGAATTTCGCCAACTCGATCTTGACCGAACGCGCCGCCGGTCCCTCGCCGATGATGAGGTCGAGCTGAAAATCCTCCATCGCGGGATAGAGCACCTCCTCGACCGCGGGGCTCAAGCGATGGATTTCATCGATGAACAGCACGTCGCGCTCTTCGAGATTGGTCAGCAGTGCGGCGAGATCGCCGGCCTTGGCGATCACCGGACCGGAGGTGGCGCGGAAGCCGACGCCGAGCTCGCGCGCCACGATCTGCGCCAGCGTGGTCTTGCCGAGCCCGGGGGGCCCGACAAACAGCACGTGATCCAGCGCCTCGTTCCGTTTGCGCGCGGCCTCGATGAATACGGAGAGATTGGCGCGCGCCTGCTGCTGGCCGACGAATTCCGACAACAGCTGCGGGCGCAGCGCGGTATCAGGCGCGTCATCGGCGCGGCGCTCGGAGCTCACGATGCGGGAGGGCGGGGTCATGCAGGCACGATAGCACGATGCGGCGATGACTCGCTCTCCCCGCTCTTCGCGGGGAGAGGGTCGGGGTGAGGGGCCCTCTCGACAGGCATGGACTCGCGGAGAGTCCCCCTCACCCGGATCGCCAAGGGCGATCCGACCACTCCCCGCAAGCGGGGCGAGGTAAGAAGGGATCGAGCGCCAATATCCGAAATCACTTGGCCAATTCCTTCAGGCCCAAGCGAATGAGCTGCGCGGTCTCGGCCCCCTCACCGGCGCTGCGCGAGGCGGACGCAATCGCTGCAGCGGCCTGCGGCTGGCCGTAGCCGAGATTGACCAGCGCCGAGATCGCGTCGCTGACCGGGCGCGGCGCGCGGTGATCGTCGAGCGCACCGGAGAGATGCACCAGCGCCGGGTCGACGTTGGTGAACGCCGGCGCCTTGTCCTTCAATTCGGTGACGATGCGTTCGGCGACTTTCGGGCCGACGCCCGGCGTGCGCGTCACCGCGGCCTTGTCGCGCAGCGCGATCGCGTTCGCAAGCTCCGTCGGCGGCAAGGTGCCGAGCACCGCCAGCGCCACCTTGGCGCCGACGCCCTGCACCGTCTGCAGCAGCCGAAACCATTCGCGCTCGACGTCGCTCTTGAAGCCGAACAGTTTGATCTGGTCTTCGCGGACGTAAGTCTCGATCGACAGCACCGCGGCCTCGCCCGGCGCCGGCAGCGCCTGCAGCGTGCGGCCCGAACAGTGCACCTGATAGCCGACGCCGCCAACGTCGAGGATGACGAAATCCTCGCCGTAGGAGTCGATCAGGCCCTTGAGCTTGCCGATCATACCTCGACCATCCTCAACCGCAGCGCGGCGCTGCTGCGATGATGCGCGTGCGTGATGGCGATTGCCAGCGCGTCGGCGGCGTCGGGGGATTTCGGTTCGGCCTTGGGCAGCAAAATCTTCAGCATCACCAGAATCTGATTCTTGTCGGCGTGGCCGGCGCCGACCACGGTCTTCTTGACCTGGTTCGGCGCGTATTCCGCAACCGTTATCCCGAACATCGCCGGCGCCAGCATGGCGACCCCGCGCGCCTGGCCGAGCTTCAAGGTGGCGACGCCGTCCTTGTTGACGAAGGTCTGTTCCACTGCGGCTTCCGCCGGTTTGAAATCGCCGAGCACGGTGGCGAGGCCCTCATGGATCGCGAGCAGCCGGCTCGCCAGCGGCAGGCCTTCGGGCGGTTCCACCGAACCGCAGCCGATAAAAACCAGCCGGTTGCCGTCGATCTCGATCACGCCCCAGCCGGTGCGGCGCAGGCCCGGGTCGATGCCTAGGATGCGGACGGGGTTGCGAATCGGTGGCGATGTCATGGGGTATTGATAACAACGGAGCCGGGTCGGCGAAACAGATACCAGTTGTCATACCCCGCGAAATCCTTACCCGCCCATCTTCGCCATCAGCGCGTCCGACACCTCGAAATTGGCGTAAACGTTCTGCACGTCGTCGTGCTCGTTCAACAGATCGATCAGTTTCAGCAGCTTCTCGCCGGTTTCGTCGTCGACCGGCACCGTGTTGTGCGGCTTCCAGGTCAGCTGTGCCTTGCGCGGTTCGCCGAATTTCGCCTCCAGCGCCTTTGCCACTTCGCGAAAGGTTTCCGGCGAGGCGTAGACCTCGTGGCCGCTCTCGCTGGAGACCACGTCGTCGGCGCCGGCCTCGATCGCGGCATCCAGCATAGCGTCGTCGGAGGCGACCCTGGCGTCATATTCGATGATGCCGGTGCGATCGAACATGAAGGCGACCGAATTGGTTTCACCGAGATTGCCGCCGGATTTGGTGAAATAGGAGCGGATGTCGGACGCCGCGCGGTTGCGGTTGTCGGTCAGGGCCTCGACGATCACGGCGACGCCGCCCGGGCCGTAGCCCTCGTAGCGAATCTCGTCGTAATTCTCGCTTTCGCTGCCGCTCGCCTTCTTCACCGCACGCTCGATCGAGTCCTTCGACATGTTTTCCTGCCGGGCGGAGATGATCGCCGCACGCAGCCGCGCATTCATGGAGGGATCGGGCTGGCCCATCTTGGCCGCCACCGTGATTTCCCGCGCCAGCTTGGAAAACAGCTTCGATTTCTGGGCATCCTGCCTGCCCTTGCGGTGCATGATGTTCTTGAACTGGGAATGTCCGGCCATGCGGTTTCTCTGGGGACTAGTCAGGATGAGGGATTGGAAGGCGCGGCGTTATAGGCCCGCAACCCGCCAAAATCAAAGATCGCACGGATATTTCGGTACCTTGGTAGTGCCGGCTGCCGGAATATGAGGCAATCGTTAACCATGACTTCACGTCCAAATGCGAGACTGACGGCCTCATTGCAGGTTCCCGAGAGAGGCCCATGGCGTTCGGTTTGTTTCGCAAGCGTCAGCCGGAGCCGGCTGCGCCGGCCGCCATGCCGCAGGCCACTACCCCGGCGGCGGTAGCGACTGATGCGCCTGGCGCTGCCGAGAGCGATTCCGCGACGGAAATCCTCGAACTGCTCGAACTGGAACTGGGCGCCATGATCCGGCAGCTCGAACGCGCGGCGAATTCGGTCGCCGGCGGCGCCGAGGCCACCGCCGCCACGCTCTCCACCATCCGCCAGCGCACCGACGCACTGACCGGCCGCACCACCGCCGCGCAGTCGACCGCGACGATTTTCTCTGCCGCCGCCGGCAAGTTCACCGATTCGGCCGAAGGCATCGGAGCCCAGGTCCGCGACGCCGGCAAGCTTGCGGACCAGGCCAGCGCCGCCGCGCGGGAAGCCAGCGCCAATGTCGACCGTTTGCGGGAGTCCTCGGCCGCGATCGGCAACGTCGTCAACCTGATCGCGCAGATCGCGCGGCAGACCACGCTGCTCGCGCTCAACTCGACCATCGAGGCGGCGCGGGCCGGCTCCGCCGGCCGCGGCTTCGCGGTGGTCGCCACCGAGGTCAAGGCGCTGGCGGTGCAGACCCAAAGCGCCACCGAGGAGATCACCAAGAAGATCGACGCGCTGCAAAAGGACGCCGCCGGCTCGGTCGACGCGGTGCACCGGATTGCGCAGGCGATCGAGGCGATCCGCCCGGTTTTCGCCAACGTCAACGGCGCCGTGGCCGAGCAGAACCAGACCACCAGCGAGATGTCCGATAACGCCGCCATCGCATCGAACTTCATCGTTTCGGTCGGCGACAGCGCCGCCGAAATCGACAGCGCGGCCAAGGAAGCCGAAGTGCATGGCGAGCGCGTCGCCAATGCCGGCAAGTCCGTCACCCTGTTCGCGCAGAAGCTGAAAACCCGCTGCGCGGTGCTGCTCGGCCATAACGGGCGAGAGGACAGCCGCAAGGGCGAAAAACTGCCGTGCCATCTCAAGATCGACATCCAGACCGCGCGCGGCCCGATCACGGTCGCGGCTTACGAGATTTCGATGGCGGGCATCCTGATCGGCGGACCGGAGGCCGAGAGGCTCGTGCAGCACGAATGCCTCGCCGCCACGCTGGAGAGCGTCGGCGCCTGCCGGATTCGCATCGGCGAGCGCTCCAAGGCCGGCGTGCAGGCCCGCTTCGAGGCGCCGGATGCCGAACTCCTCGAAAGCATCGAGGACAAATTGTGGGCGATCCGCGATGAGAATACCGAATTCGTCACCCGCGCCATGGAAGCCGGCGTGGCGCTGACCAAGATCTTCGAGGACGGCCTCAGGAGCGGCGCCATCTCCATCGACGACATGTTCGACGAGAATTACGTCGAGATCCCCGGCACCAATCCGCTGCAGCACCGCACCAGGATCCTCGACTGGGCGGATCGCGC
>DATNMT010000520.1:0-10689 GCA_035602495.1 Bradyrhizobium sp. | reverse complement strand
TTAACAAGTCCTTAAATCGCCAATTCTAGATTCGAAGGCGCTGGCCAGCGCGTGAGGGCGTCCCGGCGGCGATGCGAACGTTGATACGAAAGTCTGTGCTGGAATGGCGCGAACGGCTGCCGCTGGATTTTGGTCGCGAGTGCGCGCCTGCGCGCACACGGCCCGGCATTGCCGTTTTCCGGCGTCGGCGCTTGCTACGGCACTGTCGCTGACCATCCTCGCCGGCGCCTGCCAGGCGGCCGATCCGGTCAAGGGCGAGGCCAGCTTTTCGGCAGCCAATGGCTACGCGCGGCTGGTGCTCAAGCTCGATAACGACGTGTCGTCCGAAGTCAGCACCGCCGGCTCGATCCTGGTGATCCGATTTGCCCGCCCGGTGGATATTGCGGTCGACCGGTTGGCCGAAGGCGCCCCCAACTATATCGGATCGGCGCGGCGCGATCCCGACGGCACGGCGATCCGGCTGTCGCTGTCGCGCCGGGTGACGATCAACACCATGACCGCCGGCGAACGGGTGTTCGTCGATCTGTTGCCGGACGGCTGGACCGGTCCGCCGCCGAGCCTGCCGCAGGACGTGATCAAGGAGCTTTCCGACCGCGCCCGCGCCGCCGAGCGCGCGCTTCGCCAGCAGCGCTCGGAAGCGGAAGCCAGGAAGCACCCGCCGATCCGCGTGCGCGCCTCGGTGCAGCCGACCTTCGTCCGCTTCGTGTTCGAGACGCCGGATGGCGTCGGGGTCTCCTCGGTGCTGAACGATCAGAAGCTCAAGCTGGTGTTCAACGCCATGCTGACCTTCGACCTGGCGGACGCCAAGGAGGCGGCGCCCTCCAACATCGCCTCGATCGTCCAGAAGATGGAGGGCGAGGCGACCGCGGTGGAAGTCACCCTGATCGGCGATGTCGATGTCCACTCCTTCCGCGAGGACAAGGACTACATCATCGACGTCGCCTTCCAGCAGGCGGAGAAACCGTCGGCGCTGTTGCAGCCCGCGGCGGATGCCGCGCACACCCCGGCGCCCGCTGCACCGGTCGCCGCGGCGCCTGCTGTCGCCGCGCCTGCGGCCGTACCGGCCACATCCGAAAAGCCCGCCATTGATTCCGCGGCCCAACATTCCACCGAGATCGTCCAGCCGACGTCGGAGCCGCTCGCCCGACAGGCCAGTATCGAGACCAAACCCGAATCCGCGACGAGACCCTCGCCGGCGCCGGAAGCGCCGAAAGCCGTGCCCGCGCCGGAAATGCCGAATCCCGAGCTTTCCGCAAAGGAGCCTCCGGCACAAGAACCGCCCGCAAAACAGCCGCCGCCCGTCGCCGAGGCGCCGCCAATGGCCACGTTGGCCGCGACCGAGTCGCCGGCCGAAACCAGGGCCGCCGGCAGCGCCGCGAAGGTCTCGGTCATACGCAACAACGCCGGGCTCAGCGTGACGTTTGCCTTTGCCGAGCCGACGCCGGCGGCGTTGTTTCGCCGCGCCGATACGGTGTGGCTGGTGTTCGATTCCGCCAAACCGGTCGACGTCGGGCCGATCCGCGAGCGGGGCGGTTCGCTCGTCTCGGAGGTCACGCAGTTGGCGCTCTACAACGGGCAGGCGATCCGCGTCCGCCTCGACCGTCCGCAATTGCCCTCGCTGACCAGCGACGACAACGGCGTGAACTGGACTGTGAATTTTGCCGATACGATGCGGACGCCGTCGCAGCCGCTGGTGGCGATCCGCAACATCGCCGATCCGGCCTTTGCCAACGTCACCATCCCGCTGGCGGTACCGGGCCAGCTGCACCGCCTGACCGATCCGGACGCCGGCGATACCATCATGGTGGTCACCGCGCCGCCGCCGGTCCGCGGCTTCATCAAGCGGCAGGATTTCGTCGAGTTCTCGCTGCTGGAATCGGTGCACGGTGTCGCGGTGCGCGCGAATTCCGACGACATCACCGCCGAGGTCGCGTCCGACAAGATCATCCTGGGCCGGCCGGGCGGCCTGACCCTGTCGTCGGCCGAAATCGGCGCGGAACGCGCGGCAACCGCGTATCGGCCGATCTTCGACGCCGCCGACTGGCGCAAGAATAAGAGCGCAAATTTTATCGCGCGGCAGGACGAGCTGATCGCCGCGGCGGGCGCGCTCGAGCCCGACAAGCGAGGGCCGGCCCGCCTCGATCTGGCGCGGTTCTATCTGGCGTGGGGGATGTATCCGGAAGCCAAGGGCGTGCTCGATCTGGCGCTGTCCGAAACCAAGCCGGGGCAAGAGGATCCGGTCGCCCTGGTCGTGCGTTCGGTGGCCAGCAGCCTGATGGGCCGCCCCGCGCAGGCCCTGAAGGACCTCGCCAATCCCGCGATCGGGACCAATTTCGATTCCCAATTGTGGAAGGCGCTGGCGCTTTCCCGCCAGGGCAAGTGGGCGGAGGCGCGGGAGAAATTCAAGAACGTCGAATTCGCCATCACCTCGCTGCCGATACCGCTGCAGCGCATCGTGCTCGGCGACACGATGCTCGCCGCGCTCGAGGTCAAGGATATTTCCGGCGCCGCGAAACGCGCCACCGATCTCGAGGTGATCGGGGTCGCGCCCGAGATGAAGCCGCAGGTCGCGGTGCTGCGCGGCCGGCTCGCCGAAGCGCTCGGCCACGACAAGGACGCGCTCGACGAATACAGGAAGGCCATCGACTCCCCTGACCGGGCGGCGGCGGCCGAGGCCAAACTAAGCGAGATCGCGCTGCTGCAGCGCCGCGACGAGATCAGCCAGGCCGACCTGTTGAAAGAACTCGAGACACTTTCGGTGTCGTGGCGCGGCGACGGCATCGAGGTGAAGACGCTGCAATTGCTCGAGCACATCTATGCCGAGACCGGGCGGTATGGCGAGGCGTTCGCGGCGGCGCGCACCGCAACCCGGCTGCAGCCGAATTCGGAGGCGTCGCGGGCGCTGCAGGACGAGGTATCCGCGCTGTTCGCGCAACTGTTTCTCAGCCCGAAGGGCGACGACCTGCCGCCGGTCGACGCGCTCGGCATGTTCTACGAATACCGCGAATTGACGCCGATCGGGCGGCGCGGCGACGAAATGATCCGGCGGCTGGCGGACCGTCTGGTCGCGGTCGATCTGCTCGACCAGGCCAGCGAACTCCTGCAGTACCAGATCGACAAGCGGCTGGAGGGCGCGGCGCGCGCGCAGGTCGCGGCACGGCTCGCGATGGTCTACCTGACCGGCCGCAAGCCCGATCGCGCGATCTCGGCGCTGCGCACCACCCGCATCTCCGACCTCTCCGGCGAACTGCGCCAGCAGCGGCTGCTGCTGGAGGCGCGCGCGCAAAGCGACGTCGGCCGCCACGATCTGGCGCTCGACATCATCTCCAACATCAATGGCCGCGAGGCGATCCGGCTGCGCTCCGACATCTATTGGGCGGCGCGGCGCTGGCGTGAGGCGTCAGAGCAGATCGAACTGTACTACGCCGACCGCTGGCGCGATTTCAAACCCTTGAACTCCCTCGAGAAGGGCGACGTGATCCGCGCGGTGGTCGGATACGCGCTGGCCGAGGACGCCATCGGGCTGGCGCGCTTCCGAGAGAAATACGCGCCCCTGATGAGCGGGGAGGCCGACCGCGCCGTATTCGAGACCGCGAGCAAACCCGCGACCGGCAACAACGTCGAATTTGCCGAGATCGCCAAGCTCGCGGCCGGCGTCGACACGCTGGACGGTTTCCTGCGCGAAATGAAGACGCGCTTCCCGGACGCCACCGCCCGCGCGCCGCTGCCCCCCGAGACCGCGAAAGCCGACCCGCTCTCGACCGGCTCCTTGCCGGCGATCGTCGGCTTGAAGCGGGTTGACGCCGCAAGATAGTCCGCCATGCGATCCGTCGTGCTCTCGACAGACGGCTTGCGAGACGGCAACCTGCGGCAACAAAAACCCGCCGGAGGACGCCGCCGCCATGAGCAAGCCCAGCAAGACCGAAGCCGAACTGATCGCGATGGCGAGGGCCGAGCTCAAGGTGCATTCGCCCGAGTGTCCGGACGGTATCCATATCTTCGTGCTGCCCAATGACGAAAGCTGGGAATTCCGCACCGAGGCCGAGGAGGCGACGAAGGAAAAGGCTGGCTACCCCGAATGCGTCGCGATGATCGTGCAGATCGGCGATCATCTGAGCAGGCAATATGATGTGAAGGGGTGAGGGGGGCTATGCCGCTCGGGCTGGCGCCCGTTTGGCGGGACGCGAGGCTGGCGCCTTCTTCGGTGGCGGAAGCAGCAGGTCGGCCGGGATATGGAATCGGGCACGCAACCTCTGCACCATTGCCATGCTCAGCCGTTTTTTTCCTTGCAGGACCTCACTGACGCGGCTCGGTGTTCCCAGGATCGGCACCATATCGGCTCGCGTGAGACCATGTTGATCCATGAGATGGCGGATGAGATCCGCTGTGCGCGGGAGCCGGCGCGGCCATTTGCTCTCCTCATAGGCTGCTATCAAACGCGCTTGCGCCTGGAGCCTGGCGACGTCGGCCGGCTTATCCGACGGCCAGAGCCGGTCAACGAGGGCGCGGGCGCGAGCCAGTTCCGCATCGCTATCAATCAGGATCAGGGTTGCATCCATCACACGGTCTCCGCGTCTGTTCTGTCGTACTCGCTGTGGGTGCCGAAGAACCGGATCGCCACGACTCCGGCCCGATATTGGATCGCCACAATCAATCGATAGTCGTTGCCGTTGATGTTGAAGACGACCCGGCCGGCTTTGAGAATGCTTGTCTTCGGATACGATGTTTTCACGTCCTCGGGGTTGCGCCACTGGGCGCGGCTCACAATATCGATCCACGCTTCATATTGCGATCTTGCCGCCTTGATCCCCTTATGGCCAGCGTGCTTGGCGAAGTAACTTTCGACCAGCCCTGTGCCGACGACGATCATTTCGCCAGAATGGCACTAAGTTCCAAAAATTGGAAGTCCGTCGGCTTGGCGACGCGGTTCCTGCGTTACGGGCCAAATTACGAAGTTTAGATGATATCACAAAGGCGGGTTAGCGAAGCTAAACCCGCCTCCTTATCGTCAGCGACCGGCGGATCGCGCTCCGCCAATCCGCTCACCGCCTCAATCGCAAACCCGGACGTTGCGCACGACGCGTTCGCCCCACGGAGTGATGGTGACGCGGCGTTGAATGTAGCAATCGGGGCCGTAGTCGGGCCCGGGCACCACGACGACACCGCCGCCGTAATAGCCGCTGTGGTGATGATGGTGGTGGGGGTAGAACGAATGGTGGTGGTGATGATGGTAGAACGAATGGTGATGATGGTGGTGATGGTAGAATTGCGCGATCTGCACCAGGGGCTTGGGTTGTCGCGCCCGGGCCAGCTCGTCGGCGATCAGCGCTGCAAGCGCATTCGGGATCGGTTCTAAAAGGTCCGCATAGGATTGCGGCGCGGCGGAGGGTGCCGTTGGGGGTGTCGCTGCCTGCGCCACGTTCCAGGTCAGTAACCCGGTCGCGCTGCACAAGAGAAAAGCCAGATGGTTCTTCATGCTGATACTCCATTGAGCCGGATCGTCAGTCGTCGCGCGCGGCGCTTGGCTAAACCCGTCCATTCCAGCAAAGTTCCGCAAGCGCAAAACTAGCGGATTCTTGCGCCGGCCGATAGCGCGGCGAATTGACCTACCTCCGCGCTGCAAAACAATTGTGGCAGAATCAGAATCTGCGAAAAAATCCGCCGCCGCAGATTTGCGGCAATTGCGCGGGAGAAGGGCGCACAGCGCGGTTTTGCCCCAAGGGACGAACCAATGTCAGAAGTGATACCCTTCCGCAAACCACCCCCTCCCAAACCGAAACAGGACGAGACAGCAGAGTTCCTGAAGCTGCTGGAGCGGATTCAGAATTCGATCAAATCGAGATAGCGAAAGAGAAAACCCCGGCGCCGACGCCGGGGTTTTCGTTTCAGTCGATCAGGTAGATCGGGCTCGACCACGCCTGATGGCCGTCAGCCTGTGTGACGCGCACATAGACCGGAAGATCGGCGCCGCCCTCGAAAACCGCGTGATGCTGGAGGGTGAGCTGCCGGCCCCAGTCGATCTCCGGCAACCGATAGACGCTGAGCTTGCGGCCAAGCGCGCCGCCGTCGAATTCCATCCTTGTTTCGGCAAGTTGGCCCAACTCCACATCGCCCGACACGACATTGGTCTCGATCCGCAACAGGCCTGCCTGCGCTTGGTCGAGCCAGAGATCGATGCCCGCGAGATTTCCGGTCGTAACCGAGGTCCAGGCCAGCGCGGTGCCCGCAACGACCTCCTGCACCTTGCGTTCCGGATTGAGGAAATTCACCGGTGCAAAGCGGGTAATGCGGTTGCCTGAAACCGCGAGCTTGCCCTGCCAGACCGTCTCCCGCCCGCGTCCGCGATATTCCGCGCCTTGCCAGAGGATACGCACCCGGCGGCCGAGATCGGAGGCTGCGAATGGAAAGGCCGATTGAACGATTTTCGTCCCGTGCAGCACGTCCACGCGCTCGATCGGTGCGGTGCCGATCACCTCGACGGCAAGCTTCATCGGCACCGATGCCGGCCGGATGATGTCGCCCATCATCGCTTCGCGCACTGGGGACTCTTCGGCCGGACCGAGCTTGGGGTCCTCGGAAAACCCGATGACATCCTGCTCGAAGGTGGCGCGCAGATCGAGGAATAGCCGGGTGCCCGTCGTTCCGTAGTGCCGGCGCCTGCGCAGCGCCTCGAACAGCGCATCGCGCGTCAGCTCGGGCATGAAATAGCAGGATAACCCACCCATCGCGCCGAAGGTCGAGGCGCCCGGCGTGGTCGCTCCGGGGCGGCCCTTGTGGTCGTCGCTGTGACAGACCACGCCGACGCGGTAGCCCTTGTCGAACGCGTCGTGCAGCAGCCATTCGAAGGTGCCCCAGGTCGAATGAACCTCGACGCTGCGCTCGAGGTGCCCGTCATGGGCGTATTTGATGTCGGCGTAACGCCCGCCGACATGCGCGATGACGCGGCACTCTTCGCCGCTCAAGGCCTCGAACAGCTTGTCCGCGGTGTAGATCGCATCGGTGGAAGTCTCGCCTTCGACCAGGATATGGGAAGAGCGGCGGATCGGCCGCCCTTCATGGCGATAGAACACGTTGCGGTCTCCGCCCATGCCGGTATTGCCCGACCATTCATAGCCCGGCAGGCAGACGAACCGGCCCGGTTGATCGAACCGGGCGGTAAGTTCGTTCAGCTCTTTCCAGAAGCGATCGGTGATCTGGAAATCATTGCCCTGGTGACCGACCATATCGATGAAGGCCTTATCGCGGGCATAGCGAAAATACTCCTCTGCGGTCCCCATGCCGATGGTCTCGCCGCTTTGGCCGTGCAGATCCGCCCAGTAGCGCCGCATCGGGGCGGCGGTCACGATCCGAAGCGGGTTGGCCCGCGCCACCAGTTGGCCATTGGCCGTCACTTTCAGGTCGAGGTCTCCGGCCTGGGGTGCGACCAGGTTCTCGATAACGCGGGGGCCATCGCCCTTCGCGATTGTGATGCTGTCGGGCAGGCCGCTGACAGGCAGCGAGGATACAAACGCAAAATTGCCCGCAGCGTCCGCGGTCGGGTTGCCCCACATATCCTCGGCAAGGATCGCAAGCCGGAATGGCTCGCCAGCGACCGCGAGCGAAGGCAGGATCGCCTTCCAACCGGCCGCGGGTCCGGCCAGAAGGTCGAACGCCGGCTGTTCCGGCAGTTCACAGAATTCGTAGGTGGCAAAGGCATCGACCGAGGTTCGAAGCTCGACCTTGTTCTCGACATTGGTCTGCAGCCGCAGGCCGGGCGATCCCTGGCGGCGGTCGCCGAGCCGGATCGTCATGGTGTCGCCGGCGCGGAGATAGCCGCGCATGACGCGGATCAGCAGCGTGTTGCCGTAGGGCCGGATGTTGAGGCGATCGAACCAGACCTCCAGTTTGGCGCCATTGCTGGCCTCGACCGTGGTAAAGTTAGGCGCGTCCGGCTTGCCGAACTGTGGCTTGCCGAGGTCGGACGTGGTCCGCCACGACACTTTCATCATGCCGGTGTCGTCGATGCCGAAGGTTCCGGCGGTATAGACAAGAACGAGTTCGGCGTACGATCCGGCGACAAACGGCCCGGGCGTCAGAAGCTTGATGGAGCCCATCTGCCCGGGAAGATATTTCGAATACGGCATGTCAATCCTTGAAGGCGCAGCGCCGGTTGCTGGCCGAACGGAGGCGAGAACGATAGGATATCCGAAGTCGGCTACTGATGAAGGAGTGATTTCGATGATGAGATTGCCTTTCGCCGGCCTGATTCTGGCCTTCGCGCTCTCCGCTCCCGTCACGGCCATCGCCCGGGACTGGCCTGACCACTCGATCTACTTCATCGTTCCGTTTCCGGCCGGCGGTTCAACTGACGTCGCTGCCCGTGTCGTGGGCGACTATCTGTCCCGCACGCTCGGCCAGCAGGTCGTGATCGAAAACAAATCGGGCGCCAACGGCAATATTGCCATCGAGTATGCCGCCAAGAGTGCGCCCGACGGCTACACGATCCTGATCGCGACGGATGCGGTCAGCAGCAACCCCCACGTCTACAGGATGAGCTTCGATCCCTTGAAGGACCTGGTCCCGGTGGTCGAATTTTCGCGGCAGCCGATCGCCCTGGCCGCCCACCCATCGCTGGGCGTTACTTCGCTCGCCGAATTGACCAGCCTCGTGAAACAACACCCGGGCCTGGGCTTTGCAACAGGGAGCGGCTTCGGTTCGGCGCAGGCCATGGTGGCATTGTGGTATGCGAAGCTTGCCGGCATCAAGCTCGAGCAGGTGCCGTATCGCGGCGGCGCTCAGGCCATCAACGATCTTGTTGCGGGGCATGTCAAACTTGGTTCGCTCGGATCGACGCCGCTCGTTCCCTACAACAGGAACGGCGGTCTCGTTCTGCTGGCGCAATCCACGGCGAGGCGGTCGCCGGCGCTGTCGAATGTACCGACGTTCCAGGAAGCCGGCATGGACGGGCTCGTGGTCGATCAGCGGATCGGAATGTTTGTACCCTTGGGCACGCCGGCCGCGATCATTGCCCGTCTCAACGCCGAGGTAAACACGGCGCTGCGTGACGAGAAGGTTCGAAAATTCTTCGACGATCAGGCGCAAGAGCCGACCGGCGGCACGGCAGAGCAATATACGCGCCAGGTGCGCGAGGATTCGGAGAAATACCAGCGGCTGGTGAAGGAGCTGGATATGAAGGTGCAATGACCGTGCCGGTCCGCTTGGCCTTCGTTTCCGTCTTGGTGCGCCCGGCGCCGCCTAAGGCATGATGAGGTGTTTGGTTCGATTGCAACGGCATCGGGAAGTTCACCTCTCCCCGACGGGGAGAGGTGGACCGAATTCGTGGCCGCCGATTCAACCAAAACTCATCCGCTTTAGCGTTCGTCGTACTGGTCCGGGTCCATCGCCCACAGCCATTGGTCGTGGCCGTGCGCGTAGGTGCGGTTGGTCTGCGCCGGGTTGCGGTTGATCAGCGGCCGCAGGTACATCGGGTGGGTGGCGCTGCGCACCTCGTGCTCGACCGTGAACAGCGTCTTGCCGCTTGAGAGATCGACGATGTCGCGGAAGCGATATTGGTACTGGTTGTCTTCCTGCGAGACCAGGCCGCGCTTCAGCAGACGATGGTAGGGGCCGGAGAAATCGGTGATGTAGATCTGGACGTGGTGGCCGTCGAAATCCGGCTGCGGGGCGTCGGTCTCGCGGAATTGCAGATATTGCGCCTTGCCGACCTTGGCGCGCGCCACCGTGCCGACGCCATTCCTGAGTTCGGCCGATATCCCCATGATCTCGGGATAGAAGGCGCAAATGGCTTTCGCGGTCCCTACCGGCACGTCGAACTCGACATAGGGGATGCCGAGCGTGATGCGCCCGAAGCGCGCGGCGTCCGGCTCATAGCAGCGCACCCGATTGCCCCAGGGGCAGGTCGCCTCGACATAATCGTTATGTTCGCTGAACGTGAATGCGGTGCCTTCCAGCCTGGGGGCGACCGCCGCCAGCCGTTCGAGCAGGGCCTCGCGCCCGGCGATGACCAGCCCGGTGTGGCCCCGCAGCACCTGCGGCTTGCCGGCCGGCAGATGAAACTGGCTCCGGCCGACATTGACCCACATGTTGCTGTCGGACACCATCAGATAGGGGTTGCGGGTCAGCCCGAGGCCGGTGACATAGAATAATGTCGCCAGCCGCTGGTCGGGTATCGTCACATTGACGTGCTCGAGATGGATCGAGTTGCCGAGGTCTTCTGCCGATCGGTCGAAAGCCTGTTGCATGGATGCATTTCCCGGATGTGTTGGCGCCCATCATAAAGAAGGGCTGCGCGCTAATCCAACCCTTCGGTGTCGAAAGCCCATGCAAAATCTGCAAAGCCCGTCGACGCGCGCTGCGCCACGAACGCGCGGAAGTGATGTAGTGTGCGTCGCGCATCGCCCCGGTTGAGATGGTGAGGGAGGACAAAATGACCGAGCGTGAGGCCCAAGTGGGCCTGGAAGTGGGCTTGGAAGAGGGCGTGAAAGCGGGTGTGAACCGCCGCCATGTGTTCCAGACACTGGCTGCGGGCGCGGCGGTCTCCGGGGTGATCGGGTCGCCCGCGCTCGCGCAGCAAGCGCCGGCCGCGGCGCTGACCGTGGCGTCGCCCGCGGATTATACGCTCAACCCCACGCGCTGGGGCAGCGCCGAGGTCGCCGGACTATTTCCCGGATTTCAGCATCTCGACATGCG
>DATNMT010000396.1:0-3947 GCA_035602495.1 Bradyrhizobium sp. | reverse complement strand
TGATCCGCCGGACGAACCGGCCGGGCTCAAGGCCGAATTCCAGGGATTGCGGGTGACGCCGAACACGTCGTTGAACGTATTGGCGCCGGCGGCGAATTCCGGCGTGTTGGTCTTGCCGAGCACGATGGCGCCGGCGGCCTTCAGCCGCCGCACCACTTCGGCGTCCTCGGCCGGGATATTGTCCTTGAACGGCGGCGAGCCATAGGTGGTGCGGATGCCCGCCGTCGGCGTGACGTCCTTGATGACGACTGGCAGGCCGTGCAGCGAGCCAAGCTTGTCGCCGCGCATCACAGCCGCTTCGGCGGCCTTTGCCCGTTCGCGCGCGGCATCGGCGACCAGCGTGACGATGGCGTTGAGTTTTGGATTGACGCGCGCAATCGTGGCAAGGTGGGCGTCGAGCACCTCAACCGGGCTCACCTGCCTGGTCGCGATCAGCGACGCCAATTCGACCGCCGTCTTGCGGCTCAGGCTCTCCGTCATGTGAAATTCCGTTACCTGCCCGACCAGTGCACGAAGCGGCGCTCGATCGTGAGAAAGAACAGATTGAGGCCATAGCCGAGCGCGCCGGCGGCAAAGATTGCGGCATACATGTCGGGCATGTCGAACAATTGCTGCGCCTCGAACACGCGCTGGCCAAGCCCGTCGGTCGAGCCGATGAACATCTCGGCCACCACCACGATCACCAGCGCCAGCGACACCCCGTTACGTAAGCCCACAAATGTCTGCGGCAGCGATTCCAGCAGCATTACGTCCCAGAGCACCCGCAGCCGCGAGGCGCCCATCACCCGCGCCGCCAGGATACGTGTCTTGCGCGCGTTCATGACGCCATAGGCGACGTTGAAGAGGATCACCAGCGCCGCGCCGAAGGCTGCCACCGAGATCTTGGTGCGGTCGCCGACGCCGAACAGCACCAGGAACAACGGGAACATGGCCGAGGCCGGAGTCGAGCGAAAAAAGTCGATGAGGAATTCGACCGAGCGATAGACCTTTTCCGACGAGCCCAGCAGGATGCCGAGCGGGATCGCGATCACGGCGGCGATCGCGGTCGAATAGATCGTGCGTTCGACGGTTTTGAGGAAATCAACGCCGAGCTTGCCGCTGGTCATCCCGATCCACATCGCGCGGAACGTCGAGATCGGCGATGGCAGCAGCACCGGATCGACCACCCGCGCCCACACCGTCAGCGACCAAACGATCAGCAGGACCGCGACGCCGACGAAAGGCAGCAATGCCTGAAAGCGTTTCATTGCGCCCTCACCCCTTGCGAACTTCGCGCTGGAAGATTTCCAGGCAGTGCGCCTTGGTGCTGATGAAGTCTGCTTCCGACATCGACTTCAGCGTACGCGGGCGCGGCGCCTCGTACGGCACGAATTCGACCGCGCGCGCCGGATGGCGCGACAGCAGCAGGATATAATCCGACAAATACACCGCCTCTTCGAGGTCGTGCGACACCAGTACCGTGGTGGTCGAGGTCTCGACGAAAATACGCTGCAGCTGCTCGCGCATGAACAGCGTCATCTCATAATCCAGCGCGGAAAACGGCTCGTCGAGGAACAGGATTTCCGGCTCAACGATCAGCGCCCGCATGATCGAGACCAACTGCTGCTGGCCGCCGGACATCTGGTAGGGATAGAGATTGAGATCGATTTTCACATTGAGATGGGCGACCAGCCGCTCGACACGTGCTTTGCCCTCGGCCTTGGCAATCCCCATCAGTTTCAGCGGATAGGCGATGTTGTCGAACGCGCGCAGCCACGGAAACAGCGCTTCACGATAATTCTGGAACACGTAACCGAACCGGATCTGGCTGATCGGCTGGCCGTCGAACAGGATCTCGCCGGCATCGACCGGGAACAGCCCTGCGATCATGTTAATCAGGGTACTCTTGCCGCAACCATTGGGGCCGAACACCGATATCAGCTTGCCGCGCGGAATATCGAAGTCGAAATTGTCGTAGATGGTGGCATCGGAAAACCGTTTTGTCAGCCCACGGATGGTGACGTGAGGTGCGGTCCGATGCGAGGAATCCGGAAGCTTGCCCGCCAATTCGACCTTTGCAGCTGGCTGGGCTCCGGCCACGGGCGCGCGCTTTCTAGAATTTCTGCAGGACTTTGGTGACGTCGAGCTTTTCGGGCACCACCCCGATTGAATTGCCGAAGTCGGCCAGTTTCTGCAGGTCACCGATCTGCTTCGGGGTCATGTCGCCGGCCATGACGTAGCCCAGCATCGAGACCATATCGACGACGTTGTCGGGTGTGAACGTGTTCTTGGCGAGATATTTTCGCGCCTCATCCGGATTCTTGTTGATGAAATCGATCGCCTTGCCCCATGCCGCGGCGAAACGCTTTGCCACTTCCGGCCGCTTGGCGATGAAATCGCTGGTCATTGCGCAGCCCGCCGCGTAGGCGTCGGCCGCCTCATCGCCAAGGATATATTTGGAGATCACGCCGGCCTCCAGCGAGCGCGCGACGCCGGACTTGATCATCATCGAGGCGTTGGGCTCGAGCGTATAGCCGCCGTCGAAGGTCCCGGCGGTGATGGCGTTGACGTGCTGACCCATGTCGAGCTGGTCGATGGTGTAGTCGCCGTCCTTCAACCCGTTCTTGGCCAGGATGGCCTTGGCGGTGTTGAGGTTGGCCGGCCCCGGTGCCGACAACAGTTTGGCGCCCTTGAGGTCGGCGATGGTTTCGGCCTTGAAGCCGCTGCGAACGACGAATTGCTCCATCTTCCAGACCTTGGTCTGGCTGTTGAGCGCGATGTACATGGCCACGCCCGGCTTCTTCACGTTGGCGTTCAGCCCTTCGAGCGTGACCAGAACAGCCGAAACCTCGATCTGGTTGGTCATCATCGCCGCGACATTGGGCGGTCCGCCCATCAATTTCGTCATTTCCGGTTCGATGTTCTGTTCCTTGAAGAACCCCCGTTCCAGCGCGACGAAATACGGCAGCGAGGAACTGACAGGAAACACGCCGACGGTTACCTTGTCCTGGGCGGCCACCCGATCCGGCGCGGCTACACTCAGGACCAGCGCCGCGATGGAGCAGATCGCCAGATTCATCGATTTCATGGTGGTCTCCTGCCATTCATCCCGTGGGCGACTTCCGGCCCGTCGACCGGTTAGGCGCCTGATCTTAGGAGCAAGGATCGTGCCGGTTTCACTCCTCCAGCTCAACAATCGCGATCACCGGACCGCCGCCATGCGGGCCCTGATGCATGGCGTCAACCGACACGAACACTGCGGGGTCGCCGATCGCCAGCGCCGCCACGCCGCCCACCGCCGCCTTGGAATGGCGGTGATGATGGACATCGGAATCATCCAGCATGATCTGGCGCCGCCCGCGCAGCGTGCCCCGGCGATCCGCCTCGCATTTCATGAAGCAATTGACGACGCGTCCCCTGAGGTCTTCCGACCGCGGCCGATCCGGCAATTCGATGCCGGCGTCGCGAATGGAATCGTAGATGCCGTCGATATCGAGCGCATCGCGCATCACCGAATGGCCGATGCGGTAGCGTCCGCCGGCGCCGGCCTTGTTGCCGAGCAGCACGATCTGCGCCTGGGTCAGTTCCACGCCGGAGGAACAGGACGCCACCGATGAATAGAGATCGAGATCCCTGCAGATCTGTTCCGCCTTGGGCATCGTCACCTCGCCGAGCGCGACCGCAATGCCAAGCGCCGTGGTGCCGTTGGAGACGCCCATGGAGTCATGGACTTCGCAGGCCAGCGTCTGATGGCGCGATTCCGCATCGCGAACGGAATCGATGGTCAAAAGCGGCGTCTTGGTCTGGACGTAATGCACGTCCTTTGGATCGGATATCCCGGCGTCCTTCATCGCCGCCTTGACGGCGTCGGCGACCTTTTGGACCATGGCCGGACGGCCGATATCCTCTGGCAGCAATTCAGCGCTCAACGCGGTGCCGATTACGAGACGTGATTTATCGGCCGGGCC
>DATNMT010000492.1:0-4100 GCA_035602495.1 Bradyrhizobium sp. | reverse complement strand
TCCGGAAGAAGCCGTTTGAGCAGCGCCGCCATGCCATCGAGCAGGCCGATGAAAATAACAGCCGTCGCGACGTTGAACGCGATGTGAAATTCGGCCGTGAGCTTCGCAAGGTCCGGTTGCCAGGTTTGCAAAACCTCCGTGATCGGACGCAGAAACGGCGCGACCAGCAGCACGCCCACCAGCCGGTTGACGAGATTGCCGAGCGGAAGCCGGTAACTTGCGGGGTTGTCGCGGCGGGCGCCCTCGAAAAGCGGATTGATCGCGCTGCCGAGATTGGCGCCAAGCACCAGCGCGAGCGACGCCGTGGGCGAAATGAAATGCGCGTACGCCAGCGACATCACGATCAGAACACTCGCCACGCTCGAATGAACGACCCAGGTGACGATCGCGCCGATGAAAATACAGAGCACGGGATCGCCGGTGATGGCGCTCATGAACACGCGCACGCCCGGCGCATTCTCCGCCGGCGCCAGCGTGTCGAGCAGAATATGCAGCGCCAGCAGCATCAGGCCGAGCCCGATCGAGACCCGGCCGACGTCCTTGAGGCGCGACCGCGCACCGCCGCGGAATGCGACCAGCCCGAGAACAAAGAGCACTGGCGCAATGGCGGAGAGATTGAAAGATAGAATTTGAACGATCAGCGTGGTCCCCACATTGGCGCCAAGCATGATCGCGAGCGCCGGGACCAGGCCGACCAGCCCTTCGGCGGTGAATGAACTGGTGATCAACGCCGTCGCGGTGCTGCTCTGTAACAAGGCTGTCAGCCCGATACCGGCCGCAAAGGCGGAGAAGCGGTTATTGAGAGCTTTCGCCAGAATCCGGCGCAGATCGGGTCCGAAGGCACGCAGAATTCCGCTATGGACCATGTGCAGGCCCCACAGCAGCAGCGCCACGCCGCCCATCAGGTCGAGAAGAACCAAGCTTCCCATGATCGTTCGCTTCGAAATTCGAGTCGAACGGTCAGGCTATCAGCAAACGGCGGGGGATCAATCCCATAATCCTCGAAGCGGTCGCCCCGGCACCCGACGTGCCGGCAGAGCCAATCCGCCGGGCCGCGCCGAAACACGCCTTGACAGTCAGGAATGTGAACCCAACACTGCCGCCAACAACAAAGAAATAATGCTTTGACAGCGAGGAAACGATGATCACAACGGGAAAGCGACGTCCTGCAAATCCGACATCACCGACTTCGCGCGGTGTCAGCCGGCGAACCCTGTTGGGCTCGATGCTTGTGGCGCCCTTCATCGCGCGCCCTGCATTCGCTGCCGACACCCTGAACGCGTATTCGATATGGCCGGAGAACTACGCGCGGCCGATGTTGGAAGCCTTCGAGAAAGAATCGGGCATCCACGTCAAATTCATCCGCTTTTCCTCCGGCGAAGCCCTGGCGCGCGTGACCGCCGAAAAAAACAATCCTCAGGTCGATGTGCTGTTCGGCGGGCCAGTTGAGACGTTCACGGCCGGCCAGACCCAGGGAGTATTCGAATCCTACAAGCCGCCGGGTTCGGCGGATCTGCCGGCACGCTTCAAGGACAAGGGCGGCGCCTGGACCGCGATCGCCGACGACCCGCTGGTCTTCATGACCAACACGCAATTTTTGAAGCAGAATAATCTCCAGCCACCCGCGTCGTGGGATGACCTGCTCAATCCCGCCTACAAGAACATGCTGCAAATGGCCGACGCGCGCACCTCGGGCACCGCGGTCACCCGTATCTTCTCGATCCTGCAAGTGCACAACCGCAATGAGGACGAAGCCTTCGCCTACATGAAGAAGCTCAGGCAGAACGTGCAACTCTACACCAAGAGCGGCGGCGGCGGCACGCTGCCGGTGGGTCTCGGCCAGGCGGGCGGCGGGATCTTCTTTATCGTCGATGCCTTGTTCACGCGCCAGCAGGGCTACGATGTGCAGATATCGTTTCCCAAGGAGGGCATCGGTTCGGCGGCGGAATGCATCGCGCTGATCAACGGCGCCAAGAACCCGGAGGCGGGCAAAAAGCTGATCGACTGGGCGACCAGCCCCGCCATGCAGTCGCTGCTGGCGCCCAACAAGATCAATTTCATTCCGGCCAATCCGAAGGTCGAAACCGAAGCCGGCCTGGCCGCGATCCTCAAGGGCGCCAACATCATCGAAATCGACGACGCCTGGGCCGGCGCCAACCGGCAGCGTATCGTGCAGCGCTGGGTCGCCGAAGTCCTGAACGCCACGTAATCGATGGCCGCAGCGGGCCCATGGACGCGGTGGCGTAGCGCAAACGATCCGCTGCGGCTTTTGGTGGTCGTGGCGCTCTGGCTGTTGCTGGCGCTGTTCGTCCTTTACCCGCTCGCCGAATTGATTGGCCGCGCGCTGAGCGGCGATAACGGCCTGACATTGGCGCCGCTGGTCGCGGCAATCAACAGCAAGAGTAATCTGCGCGCCTTCGCCAACAGCCTGCTGCTCGCGACACTGGTCGGCGTGTGCGGCACGTTTTTCGGATTCCTGTTCGCCTTCACGGTGGAGCGAACCCGGGCGCCGAGGTTTTGGGTCAGGCTGCTCGACGTCGCGACGTTGCTGCCGCTGATCTCGCCCCCCTTCACCACCTCGATCGCTTTCGTATTCTCGTTCGGACCGCGCGGCTTCATCACCCACGATCTCCTGGGAATGAACAACGCCGCCGTCTACGGCCTCACCAGCACCTTGGCGGCGGAGACCCTGACCTATTTCCCGCTGGCCTATATGGCTCTGCGGCCGATGCTGGCCGGAATCGGCGGGGATCTCGAGGAGATGGCCTTCAGCCTCGGCAGCTCGCGCTGGGGGGTGTTCCGCACCGTGACGCTTGCGCTGACGGTGCCCGGACTGGCGAACGCGTTCCTGCTGCTGTTTGCGGCTTCGCTCGCGGATTTTGCAACGCCGCTGATTCTGGCCGGCAACGATTTTCCGGTGCTTCCGACCGAGGCCTATCTGCAGATCACCGGTATGTTCGATCTCAAGGGCGGCGCGGTGCTGTCGCTGCTGCTGCTGGTGCCCGCTGCCGTCGTTTATGTCTTGCAGCGCAAGGTGGTCGCCCGCCGCCGCTATGTGACGATGACCGGCAAAGGGCGCGCGGGAGCGTCGAGGGATAGCGTCGTTGCATGGGCAGGCGCGGCGTTGATGGGCATCTGCCTCGCGGTTGTTCTCTTCATTCTCTACCTCTACGCGTTGCTGTTGATCGCCTCGTTGGTGGCGTCGTTCGGCGCCAATCACACGCTAACCCTCGCCCACTACAGCGTGATCTTTACCGAGGGCCTGCCAGCCATCGAGGACACGCTGATCATCGCGCTGATCGGCATGCCGATCGGCGGGCTTTACGGTGTCATCGTCGGGTATCTGGTCGCCCGCACCGAGTTCATCGGCCGGCAGGCGATGGAAATCGTCACCATGCTGAATTACGCCCTGCCCGGGACCATCGTCGGCATCGCCTATCTGATTGCGTTCAACAAGCCACCGTTCCTATTGACGGGCACCGCCGCCATCATCATCGCCTGCTACGTGTTTCGCTACAGTCCGACCGGAATCCGTACCACCGTCGCCCTCCTGCAGCAGATTGACCGCAGCATCGAAGAAGCCTCCTTCAGTCTGGGCGCCTCCAGCTTCATGACCTTTCGCCGCATCATGCTGCCGCTGATCATGCCGGCCTTCTTCGCCAGCCTGAGCGTCGTCTTCATTCGCTCGATGACCGCGATCAGCGCCACGATCTTCCTCGTCTCCATCAACTGGACGCTGATCACGGTTCGTATTCTCGAAAACATGACGGAACTCTCGCTGGGGCCGGCCGCGGCGTTTTCGGTGTTTGTGATCGTGGTCGTGGTGGCCGTTACGGGCGGGCTGAACCGGGTTCTGCGGCGTGTGACGGCGCCCGGCCTGCGGTTGCCTGCGGTCGAGGGTTGAACATGATCGACCGCAGTGAGGCCGCCGGCATTCGTCTCGAAGTCGTCTCGGCGACGATGCAGGACCGCAATCGCGGCGAAATCATCGCGGTCCGTGATGTCGACCTGGATGTCCGTCCGGGCGAACTGATGACACTCTTGGGCCCGTCCGGCTGCGGCAAGACCACGACATTGCGCATGATTGCCGGCTTTCAGGA
>DATNMT010000489.1:0-11699 GCA_035602495.1 Bradyrhizobium sp. | reverse complement strand
CGACATCAGCAATACGGTGGCGCGCGGCGTCGAGAGCATCGCCAAATCAGGCGCGACCTTCCTCACCGTGCACGGCTATCCGCAGACCATGAAGGCGGCGGTCGAGGGCTGTAGCGGTTCGAGCCTGAAAATCCTCGGCGTCACCGTGCTGACCTCCTATGACGACGGCGATCTGCACGCCGCCGGCTACAGCCTTGGCGTCTCCGATCTGGTCGAGGCTAGAGCCCAGCAGGCGCAGGTGCTCGGCGTCGACGGCCTGGTCTGCTCGCCGGAGGAAGCAGCTTCCCTGCACAAGATTGTCGGACACCAGATGGCGCTGGTGACGCCGGGCATCCGGCCCGCGGGCGCGGCCACCGGCGACCAGAAACGCATCATGACGCCCGCGCGCGCGATTGCCGCCGGCGCGGATTACCTCGTGGTCGGCCGTCCCGTGATGGAGGCCGCCGATCCCAAGGCCGCCGCGGACGCCATCCAGGCCGAGATCGGGCAGGCGCTGGGCTGAACAAAGGAAGGAACGAACAATGGCGAAGGGATATTGGATCGGGCGCGTCGACGTGCATAACGAGGACGGCTACAAGGCCTATGCGGCCGCCAATCCGGCAATCTTCAAGAAATTCGGCGGCCGGTATGTGGTGCGTGGCGGCAAGTTCACCGGGGTGGAGGGCGAAAGCCGCTCGCGCAACGTCGTGATCGAATTTGCCGATTATGAGACCGCGCTGGCCTGTTATCGCTCGCCGGAATATCAGCAAAACATCAAGGTACGGCAGCCGCACGCGATCGCCGATCTCATCGTCATCGAAGGCTATGACGGCCCGCAGCCGTAGGTCGCGATCGAGGATGCGTATCCGGTCTCTCCGTCATGGCCGGGCGTCGTCCCGGCCATCCACGTCTTGCTTCTTGCTCTGCTGCTAGGACGTGGATGCCCGGGACAAGCCCGGGCATGACGAGTGGTGAGGGTCCGATCGGTTGCCCCAACAGCCCGCCCCGGCTATACGGCATGGGCGAGGTTATAAAGCATGTCCGATATGCGCTTGATCGTGGCGGGGGCCGGTGGCCGGATGGGCCGCGCGCTGACGCGTGTCATCTCGGAAACGCCGGGCGCCGTGCTGGTCGGGGGGCTGGAAGCGCCCGGATCGGAACTTCTGGGCAAGGATGCCGGCGTGCTCGCGGGCCTGCCCGAAAATGGTGTAAAGCTGTCGGCCGATCTGTGGACGATGTCGGCCAACGCCGACGGCATCCTGGATTTCACCGTGCCGGCCGCGACCATTGCCAATGTCGCGATCGCCGCCGAGCGCGGCCTCGTCCACGTCATCGGCACCACCGGGCTGTCGTCATCGGATGACGCCGTGATCAGAAGCGTCACCTCGCGCGCCATCGTCGTGAAGTCGGGCAATATGAGCCTCGGCGTCAATTTGCTGGCGGCGCTGGTCAAGCGGGTCGCGCAAGCGCTGGATGACAGTTTCGATATCGAAATCCTGGAAATCCATCACCGCGCCAAGATCGATGCGCCGTCGGGCACCGCGTTGATGCTCGGCCAGGCCGCCGCCGCGGGACGCGGAATAGATGATCTCCATCTGCATTCGGCGCGCGGCCGCGATGGTGTCACCGGCGCACGCCGGACCGGCGACATCGGCTTTGCGTCCTTGCGCGGCGGCACCGCCACCGGCGATCACACCGTGATCTTTGCCGGCGCCATGGAGCGCATCGAGCTGACGCACCGCGCCGAGGACCGCACCATGTTCGCGCAGGGCGCCATCAAGGCAGCGCTTTGGGCGCGCGGTCAGAAGCCCGGCATGTATTCGATGGCCGACGTGCTCGGGCTTGGGGACTTCTAGAGCATGATCCGGAAAAGTGGGAACCGGTTTTCCGAAAAGATCATGCTCAAAACCAAAACCTAAACGGAAAAGAAAATGAGCGAACGCCTTCTCGTGCTGGTGCGTCACGGCCAGAGCGAATGGAACTTGAAAAATCTCTTCACCGGCTGGAAGGATCCCGATCTCACCGAGCAGGGCATCGCTGAAGCCAAAGAAGCCGGCCGAAAACTGAAGGCAAAGGGGCTCAAGTTCGACATCGCCTTCACCTCGGTGTTGAAACGCGCGCAGCACACGCTCGATCTGACGCTGGCCGAGCTGGGCCAGACCCGGATTCCCGTCAAGAAAGACATGGCGCTGAACGAGCGCGACTATGGCGATCTGTCGGGCCTCAACAAGGATGACGCCCGCAAGCGATGGGGCGAGGAGCAGGTGCATATCTGGCGCCGCTCCTACGACGTGCCGCCGCCCGGCGGCGAGAGCCTGAAGGATACTTTGGCGCGCACGCTGCCCTATTACGTGCAGGAGATTCTGCCGTGTGTGCTGCGCGGCCAGCGGACCCTGGTGGCGGCACATGGCAATTCGCTGCGCGCGCTGATCATGGTGCTGGAGAAGCTGACGCCGGAACGCATCCTGGCGCGCGAACTCGCCACCGGCGTGCCGATCATCTATTACCTCAACGCCGACGCCACCGTGGCCTCGAAGCTCGATCTGGCGGCGTGAGCTTGTCATTCCGGGATGGTGCGTTAGCACCCGACCTCAGATGCGCAATTGCGCATCGGGGAATCTCGAGATTCCGGGTTCGATGCTTCGCATCGCCCCGGAATGACGAAACTCCTAATGCAATCCCACCTTTCCGGCTTCCCAGCCGAGCATCGCCTGCTTGCGGGTGATGCCCCAGTGATAGCCGGTCAGGGCGCCGCTCTTGCCGAGCGCGCGATGGCAGGGCACCACGAACGAGATCGGGTTTTTGCCCACGGCTGCTCCGACGGCGCGCGACGCCTTCGGGCTTTTGATCTTGCTCGCGATGTCGGAATAAGACACCGCGCGGCCCATCGGGATCTTCAACAGCGTCTCCCAGACCCGCACCTCGAAATCGGTGCCGATCAGGACCACGCGCAGCGGCTGGTCCGACCGCCACATCCGCGTATCGAAGATGCGCTGCGCCAGCGCTGCGGTGCCTGCGCGGTCTTCGACATAGGTCGCGCGCGGCCAGCGCCGCTGCATGTCGGCAAGCGCCGCCTGCTCCTCGCCCGGATCGGCGAAGGCAAGGCCGGCGAGCCCGCGGCCGCTGGCGATCACGATGGCGGTGCCGAACGGCGAGGGATGGAATCCGTAAGCCAGCGTCATGCCAGCGCCGCCGTTCTTCCATTCGCCCGGCGACATCGCTTCATGGGTGACGAACAGGTCGTGCAGCCGGCCTGGGCCTGATAGCCCGGAGTCGAGCGCGGCATCGAGCACGCTGGCGGAATCGCGCAACAGCCCCTTGGCGTGATCGAGCGTCAGCGCCTGCATGAAGGCCTTTGGCGTCAGCCCGGCCCAGCGGCGAAACAGATGGTGCAGCTCATCCGGCGTCACGGATGCGGCATCCGCCATCGCTTCGATGGTCGGCTGGGTGCGCCAGTGCTCCGAGATGAAGGCAATGGCGCGCCGCACCGAATCATAGTCGCGGAGCGCGGCGTTCTGGGGTCCCGGTTTTGTGAGGCGGTGCTCATTCATGGCAAGGTTCATCATCGCTCTGATGTAGGCCGGGCGCCGGTCCCAAACCACCCGATTCCCGATCAGTCTTCACGAGATGGGATTATAGCTCGGGCCGCGCCGGGCGGCCTGGAGCGCGGCCGTTAAAGCTTTGGCAAAGCTTGCCTTTTCGTCCGAGCCCAAAAAGCTCGCGATCGCCAGCCGACGGCCTTTCGAGAGCAGATAGAGCTTTTCGATGCCGAATTCGGCATGAGCCTTCCGGTCGAGCTGCACCCACAGCGGATTGAACACGAATTCGACCACATGGCCGCGATGGCTGACCCGGCGCAGGCGCAACTCGGTCGGCGTGATCCGGATTTCCTCGCTCGCCCTGGCACGGCGGAAATTGATCCGGAACGCGACATAAACCGCCAGCACATCGAGGCCGAAAAAGCCGAACACCGGCCAGGCCCCCATCAGCAGAAACGCGACCCCGGCGGCAAAGCTGACCACGCTGAGAAACGCCATCACCACCAGAAAGCCGGTGCGGTTCAGCGAGCGGTGCGGCGTCAGCAGCGCCGAAAAAATCTCCGGCTGGGTGTCCGGATCAAAGTCATTGCCTGCGGTCATGACGTGTCAGTATACCCGCATCATGGCGAAAAGCACCCGCAAGTCCCTGCCCAAAACCAAGGCCACGGGCCGTAATCCGATCAAGAAATCGCGCGGTTCCGCCACGGCCAGGCCGGGGCAGGCGCGAGGTGCGGCGAAAAAGCCAAAACCGTGGACGCCGGCCGAAGTCCACGAGGCGTTCAGCCGCTTTCGCAAGGCCAATCCCGAGCCGAAGGGCGAGCTCGAACACCTCAACCCCTACACGCTCCTGGTCGCGGTCGTGCTGTCGGCGCAGGCGACCGACGCCGGCGTCAACAAGGCAACGCGCGCGCTGTTTGCCGTCGCCGACACGCCGCAAAAGATGCTCGCGCTCGGCGAGGACAAGTTGCGCGACTATATCAAGACCATCGGGCTCTACCGCAACAAGGCAAAGAACGTCATCGCGCTGTCGGAAAAGCTGATCGCCGAATTCGGCGGCGAGGTGCCGAAGAGCCGCGCCGAGATCGAATCGCTGCCCGGTGCGGGGCTCAAGACCGCCAATGTCGTGCTCAACATGGCCTTCGGCGAACGCACGCTTGCCGTGGATACCCACGTGTTCCGTGTCGCCAACCGCACGGGACTTGCGCCCGGCAAGACGCCGCTCGAGGTGGAGCTTGGGCTCGAGCGGGTGATCCCGGGCGAATTCATGCTGCACGCCCATCACTGGCTGATCCTGCACGGCCGCTACACGTGCCTGGCGCGAAAGCCGCGCTGCGAGGTCTGCCTGATCAACGATCTCTGTAGGTGGCCGGAAAAGACGGTGTGAGGTTTTTCACCTCTCCCCGCGTGCGGGGAGAGGTCGGATTGCGCAGCAATCCGGGTGAGGGGGAGTCTCCGCGCACGTCTTCTTCGGAATTCGCGGAGATAGCCCCTCACCCCGACCCTCTCCCCGCGAAGAGCGGGGAGAGGGAGAAGAGCTCAGACCACCGGTACGCTCGTCTTCCGCCTTGGCTCGATCAGTTCCGGCCCCGGCCCGCTTAGTCGCTTGTGCATGTGGACCATGAAGGCCATGCCGAACAACGGCGTCGCCAAGTTGACGATCGGGATCGACACGAAAGCCGCGATCACGAGCCCCGCGGTGAAGATGATGGCGGCATTGTCCTTGCGCATGGCTTTCGCCTCCGCCGGCGGGCGAAACCGCATCGCCGCGAGTTCGAAATATTCCCGGCCCAACAGCCACGCGGTCGCGATGAAGAAGGCGATGAAACCGGCGCCGGCGAAGAACACTAATGGCAGCGCGATCAGATAGACCAGAATCGTCAACAGTGCGGTCTTGACGCCTTCGGTGACGGCAACCCCGAGCGGCAGCGCCATGCCGGGGCGTTCCGCCGGATAATATTCGCGCTCGACATGCTCGGCGACCTCGTCGACGAAAAAACTCGCCACCAGCGAGGTGATCGCGGGCATCAGGAACACCGCGCCGAATACCACGCCGAGCCCGGCGGCGATCGAAACGATCCACGACAGCACGTTCAGCGGCGCATGGAAGCCCGGGCCCAGCATCGCCTCAAGCCAGCCTTCCCCCGATGTCGCAAACCAGGCGAGTAGCCGCTGCAGCCCGATCGCGAGCACCGTGATCAGCACCAGCGCGAGCCCGATCGATCGCCACAGGATGGAACGCATCGGCGGCGACAGAATTTGCGAAAGCGCCCTGACGGCGGCATCTATCATGACGGACTACCCTCTACGAACTATCGCGAGAGCTAGACACGCGCACGTGCTTCGGCAAGGCCCGGGCGGGCTGGTTCAAGCGTCGAGCGGTTTTCCCCTCACATTCGGGCCAAAGATCGCGAGCGTAACGATCACGATCACCATCGCCGCAGTGATCAGGCCGAACACGCCGGTCACGCCATGCTCGCGCAGCATAAAGGCGACGATGAAGCCCGAAAACATCGCGCTGACCCGGCTCATCGAATAGACGAGGCCGGAGGCGCGTGCGCGGATCGCGGTCGGAAACACCTCGGTCTGATAGGCGTGATAGGCGTAAGACATGGTCATATTGGCCGCCGTCAGCAACACGCCGCACAGGATCAGCAGCACCGGCTGCGTCAATTGCGAAAACGCGATCCCGAACGCGATGATGGCCGCGCAGGCGCCGGAGATGATCCATTTGCGCTCGAAGCGGTCGGCGAAACTTGCCGCGAGCAGCGGTGCGATCGGATAGGCAAAGGCGACGATAAATGAATATTGGAGGCTCTTGGTCACCGTGATGCCCTTGTCGACCAAAAGCGTCGGCACCCAATTAGCAAAGCCGTAGAAGCCGAACGCCTGGCAGAAATTGAACAGCATGAACAGCACCACCAGCGACAGATAAGGCGGCCGGAACAGGTCGGCAAAGACCACGTTTGTTACATTACGCGACGGCTTTATCTCGGTCTTGCGATCGCTGCGCGCGGATGCGGCGGCTTTGGCCTCGAGCGTTGCGAGAATCTTGACCGCTTCCTCAGCCCGGCCATGTTGCGCCAGCCAGAGCGGGCTTTCCGGCACGTAAAGCCGCAAGACCCAGATGATCATGCTGGCGGCGGCACCAATCAGCACCACCCAGCGCCAGCCGTCGACGCCGTAAGGCGCGAGCGGCACCAGCCACCAGGCGAGAAACGCGACCACGGGAACCGCGATGAACATCACCGCCTGGTTGACCGCAAACGCCCGGCCGCGCATCCAGCTCGGCACCAATTCGGTGATGTAGGCGTCGATGGTGATGATCTCGACGCCGATGCCGATCCCGGCGATGAACCGCCACAGCAACACCCCGCCGGACGTGGTTTGGCACGCCATTAAAACCGAGGCCGCGGTGTAACCGAGCAGCGCATAGGTGAAGATCGATCGCCGGCCGTATCGGTCGGCGAGGAAGCCGAGAAAGAACGTGCCGACGAACAAGCCGGCAAAAGTGGCGGCCACGAACGCGCCAATCCCCGAGAAGCCGAAAAACGCCTGCGTCGTGGTGGTCAACAGCCCGCTACGGTTCAGCCCCGGCGCGATATAGCCGGTGAGAAACAGGTCGTAGATTTCAAAACAGCCGCCGAGCGACAGCAGGATCACCAGCCGCCACAGATAGACCGAGCCGGGCAGGCTTTCGAGCCGCTGCGATATCTCGTCCGCGCCGCCGCCCGCGGGCGCAGCATCAAGCCTGGCCTCAATGCCAACCGCACTCATGGTGTCCTCCCCGATACTTTCTTTTCCGCGCGTCGGGCGCATTGCTGCGTTGCCTCGCGCGCTTTTAGTCGTCGCTTGCCATCTTTATACTTAGCAGATAGCGCTCGGAAGGCTAATTTGCCCTGCCAGCCGATGCCCAGGGAACCGGAGACGCCATATGAACACGCAGGACCTGCCGCTAGCCGGGGTCCGGGTCATCGAGATGACGCACATGGTCATGGGGCCGACCTGCGGCATGATCCTGGCGCAGCTGGGGGCGGAGGTGATCAAGGTCGAACCATCCGCAGGCGACAAGACTCGCACCCTCGGCGGCATGGGAACGTCGTTCTTTCCGCTATTCAACCGGGGCAAACGCAGCGTCGTGCTCGATTTTGCAAAACCCGACGACCGCGCGACCATGGATCGGCTGCTCGCGCGCGCCGACGTGTTTCTGGAGAATTTCCGCGACGGGCAATTGGAAAAGCAGGGGCTCGGCGCCGACGAATTGCGCCGGCGTCATCCGCATCTGATCGTCTGCGGCCACAAGGGCTTTCTGTCCGGCCCCTACGAGCATCGCCCGGCGCTCGACGAAGTCGTGCAGATGATGTCGGGGCTGGCCGCCATGACCGGGACCAGCGCAAAACCGCAGCGGGTCGGCTCATCGGCGAACGACATCATGGGCGGCATGTTCGGGGTGATTTCCATTCTCGCCGCGCTCTATCAGAAGCGCGGCGGCGCCAAGGGAGCCGACAAGGGCGCGGACATCCGCATCGGCCTGTTCGAAAACTGTCTCTTTCTCGTCGCCCAGCACATGGTCGAGTATGAGATGACGGGCAACAAGCCGCGCTCGATGCCGGAGCGCGAGCATGCCTGGCCGATCTACGATATCTTCGAGACCAAGGGCGGCGAACGCATCTTCATCGGCGTCGTCACCGAGGGCCACTGGCAGAGCTTTTGCCGCGAGTTCGGCATGATGGAATTTCTCGACGATCCGGCGCTTCGTAGCACCACCGACCGCATCCTCGCGCGGTCGCGGATCATTCCGCGCGTCGCCGCGATCATCAAGGGCTGGAACGCGGCCGATCTGTCGGCGACGCTGGACCGGCTCAACATCTGCTTCTCGGCGATCAACCGCCCGGAGGATCTGTTCAGCGATCCGCATGTGCTGCGCCCGGGCGGCCTCGTCAACAATTTCAATGCCGACGGCGCGCCATTCCGCGTCCCGGCGCTGCCGATCGAGTGGAACGGCGCCAATATCGGCGAAGGATTGAAAGTGCCCGTTCTCGGCAGCGATACGGCGGCCGTTCGCGCCGAGCTCAAGGCCGAAGGATTTCCTGCAACCGGCAAAACCGCAGCGAGGCTCGCATGACCCGCGTTCAAAACATCTATCCCGACCATCGCATCAGCCTGCGCGAGGTAGGCTTGCGCGACGGCCTGCAACTGGTGAAGAAATTTCCGTCGACCGCGGCCAAGCAGCGCTGGATGCGCGACGAATATGGCGCGGGCGTCAGGCATTTCGAGGTCGGCTCGTTCCTGCCGGCGACGACGTTTCCGCAGTTCGCCGACGTGCGCGAGATCGTCAAGACCGTGGCCTCGCTTCCGGGCGCGCATGGCGTGGCGCTGGCGCTAAACGAGCGCGGCGTCAACGAAGCGTTGGCGTCAGGGGTTGCCGAAATCGCAACTGTGGTTTCCGCCACCGAGGAGCACAGCCGCGCCAACGCCAACCGCTCGCGCGAGCAGGCCATCGCCAATGTCAAGCGTCTCTGCGAATTGCGCGACGCGAGCACGCACAAGCCGATCGTCAATGCCGCGATTTCGATGGCGCTGGGCTGCTCGATCACGGGACCGGTCGACCCGAACGAGGTGATAAAACTGGTCGAAAAATGCCTGGAGGCCGGCGTCGATTTCGTCGCCGTCGCCGATACCGTCGGCTATGCCGGCCCGAAACAGGTCGGAGAATTGACCAAGGCGGTCGTGAAATTGTCGGGCGCCAAACCGGTCTGCGTTCATCTGCACGACACCCGAGGCATGGGCATCGCCAACGCATCGGCAGCGCTTGACGCCGGTGCGCGCATTCTGGATGGCTCGCTCGGCGGCCTCGGCGGTTGCCCGTTCGCGCCGGGCGCGACCGGCAATGTCGTGTTCGAGGATCTGGTGTTCCTGTGCGAAAGCAAGGGGTTTGCCGCCGGCATCGATATCGAAAAACTGGTCGCGGTGCGCGCGATCCTGCGCGCGGAAATGCCCGGCGAAGCGCTGTACGGCGGGCTCGCCCGCGCCGGGCTGCCGTCGGGCCGCGCCAGCGTGGCCGCCTGAAGCTGGACTATCTCCAAGGTTGGTGGCTTCATCCTTCGAGACGGCGCTTCGCGCCTCCTCAGGATGAGGTCTTGGACCCTCATGGTGAGGAGCCCGCCATAGCCCGGAGGGCGAAGGCGCGGCGTCTCGAACCACGAGGCCACGAGCTAGCGCGGAGCCGCGCGAGTTACAGCCGCGTCACCCGCAATCGCAGTGCGTTGCCCACGACGCTCACCGACGACAGCGCCATCGCCGCGGCGGCGATAATCGGCGACAGCAGGATGCCGAAGGTCGGGTAAAGGATGCCCGCGGCGATCGGGATGCCGGCCGAGTTGTAGAGAAACGCGAAGAACAGGTTCTGCCGGATGTTGCTCATGGTCGCCTGCGACAGCCGCCGCGCGCGCACGATGCCGCCGAGATCGCCCTTCAGCAAGGTGATGCCGGCGCTTTCCATCGCCACATCGGTGCCGGTGCCCATCGCGATCCCCACATCCGCGGCGGCGAGCGCCGGCGCATCGTTGACGCCGTCGCCTGCCATGGCGACGATCCGCCCGGCCTTTTGCAGTTTTGTTACCACCGCGCTCTTCTGATCCGGCAGCACTTCGGCTTCGACATCCGGTATCCCGAGCTTGCGCGCGACCGCTTCAGCCGTGGTCCGGTTGTCGCCGGTCAGCATGATGACTTTTATTCCCTCCGCCGCCAGCGCCTTGAGGGCATCGGGTGTTGACGCCTTCACCGGATCGGCAATCGCAAACAGGCCCGCGAGTTGGCCACCGATCGCGATGTTGATGACGGTGGCGCCGTCGCCGCGCAGGCGTTCGGCTTGTTCGTTCAGCGACCGGGTGTCGATGCCGAGCGAAGTCAAAAAATTCGAGTTGCCGAGCAGGATGGTCTTGCCGTCAACCTTGCCTGTTGCGCCCTTGCCGGTCGGCGAGTCGAATTCTTCGACCTTGCTCAATTCAAGACTTCGCTCCTTGGCGGCGCGAACGATCGCATCGGCCAGCGGGTGCTCGCTGGCGCGTTCCACGCTGGCGGCGAGCCGCAGGAGTTCGTTGTCCTGAAACCCGCCCGCCGCGACGATCGCGACCACCTTCGGCTTGCCTTCGGTCAAGGTCCCGGTCTTGTCGACCACCAGCGTGTCGACCTTTTCCATCCGCTCCAGCGCCTCGGCGTTCTTGATCAGGACGCCGGCCTGCGCCCCGCGCCCGACGCCGACCATGATCGACATCGGCGTGGCCAGCCCCAGCGCGCAGGGACAGGCGATGATCAGCACGCTGACGGCTGCGACCAGGCCGAACGCCATCCGGGGTTCCGGACCGAACCCAGCCCAGGCGCCAAAGGCGATCAGCGCCACGACGATCACCACCGGCACGAACCAGCCCGCAACCTGATCGGCCAGCCGCTGGATCGGCGCGCGAGAGCGCTGCGCGTCGGCGACCATCTTGACGATCTGGGAGAGCAGGGTGTCGCGCCCGATCTTGTCGGCGCGCATCACAAAACCGCCAGATTGGTTGAGCGTGCCGGCGATCACCTTGCCGCCGGCTTCTTTTGTCACCGGCATGGATTCGCCGGTTACCAGCGATTCGTCGAGCGAGGAGCGCCCCTCCAGGATGAGGCCGTCCACCGGTACCTTTTCGCCGGGGCGGACGCGCAATTTGTCGCCGACCGCCAGGCTGTCGATCGGAACCTCATGGTCGGCGCCGTCCTCACTGAGGCGGCGGGCGGTCTTGGGCGCCAGTTCGAGCAGCGCCTTGATCGCGCCCGATGTCGCCTCGCGCGCGCGCAGCTCCAGCGCCTGGCCGAGCAGGACCAGCACCGTAATCACCGCGGCGGCCTCGAAATACACCGCGACCGCGCCGCCGTGCCCGCGGAAGGTCGAAGGGAAAATATCGGGCGCGATGGTGCCGATCAGGCTGTAGAGATAGGCCACGCCGGTGCCCATCGCGATTAGCGTGAACATGTTGAGGTTGCGCGTGACCAGCGATTGCCAGCCGCGGACGAAGAACGGCCAGCCGGCCCACAGCACCACCGGCGTGGCGAACACCAGCTGAATCCAGTTCGACAGGGTTTGATCGATAAGGCCGTGGCCGCCGACGAGATGGCCGCCCATTTCCAGAACGACCGCGGGCAACGCAA
>DATNMT010000470.1:0-4449 GCA_035602495.1 Bradyrhizobium sp. | reverse complement strand
GGTAAAGTTGTAGCAGAGCGCCATCAGGCTCCATTCGCCGCGCACCTTGTCGAAGCCGCGCACGAGGAAGTGGCGATAGCCGGCGCGGCATTTGAGCGTGCCGAAGGGATGTTCGACGATGGCGGAACGACGGCGCATCAGCTCGCTTGCGCCTTCCATCCGCGCCCGGTGACGTTCGAGGACATCCTCGTGCTCCCAGCGACGGATGATGCGTTGGGATGCCTTCGGGCTGAGACATTTGGTTCTTGACGGACACGCCCGGCAGATCCTCGTGCGGCTCGCATAGCGGATCTCGACGCGGCCACTTGTGTTGGTCCAGCGCCCCTCCATCGGACGCAACAGTTGGCCAGCCGGACAAGTGTAGGCATCGGCCGCGCCGTCATAGCTGAAGTTCTTGAGGCCGAAGCGGCCCGCCTTCTCGGGCAGCCCGTTGCCCTCCGAAGGCGGCACGTAGGCCGTGATGCCGTCTTCCTCGCACGCCTTCAGTTCGGTGCTGCTGTAATAGCCTTCATCGGCCAGCACCTGCAGTGCCTCCGCACCAAGGACCTCCTTGGCAGCTTTGGCCATCGCATGGAGCTGGTTGACGTCGCTGCTGTCGTTCACCACTTCGCTCGCAACAATGAGTTTGTGCTTGTCGTCCACGACAGCTTGCACATTGTAGCCGGCAACACCTTGACCGCCCTTGACCAGAAGCCGGGCGTCAGGATCGGTCAGGGACAACTGCGTCTCGCCGCTCGCCTCCAGCCGATCGAGGTCGGCTTGCGCGCGCGAGCGCCTGGCCATCAGCGCCGCTACTTTGGCGCCGATATCGGCGCCATCTCCGCTGCTGCCATCGTCGTGGCCGCCGCTGTTTGGCTGCATGGCCTCCGCCGCGTCATTATCTTCAAGAGACTTGCCGTAAGCATCGATCTCCAGATCCAGCCTTGCGACTTGTTCGGCGAGCCTCTTGCGCGTGAAGATGCTCGCCTTGCTCGCATCGCCATGGAAGAACGAGCCGTCGATGGCGACAACGGCTCCGCCGACAAGCCCAAGCTCGCGAACCAGCAGCACGAAGCCGCGGTTCACAGCCTTCAGCGCCTTCCAGTTCTCCTTGCGGAAGTTGGCGATCGTGCGATAGCCCGGCCGCAGGTTCTTCAACAGCCAGATCAGTTCCAGATTGCGGCAGGCTTCCCGTTCCAGCCGCCGCGACGACCTGACCTGGTTGATGTAGCCGTAAAGATAGAGCTTCAGCAGATCGGCCGGATCATAGGGTGGCTGCCCCATCGCTTCCGCGCCGCGATCCGCATGCCGGAAGCCGAGCTTCCCAAGGTCGAGGGCGCAAACAAAGCTCTCGATCGCCCGCACCGGATTGTCCGCTCCAACATAGTCCTCAACCCGAGCAGGAAGGAGACTGGCTTGCTCCCGGCTCTCACCGGTCTTGAATGGGCGATTCGTCATAAGCCGAATCGTACATCACCTCCCAAAAAAGCCGAGTTCTTGCTCAGCCTCGACGGGCAAAATTACGCTTTCGCCGTCGGGCAAATCGCCTTTACGACTCACGCCATCCTGTCCCCAAGGAAGGGGCGTTGGCCATCGTCACCGAACGTTGGGATAGGATGTGGTGGACGCGGCGGCATCGTGCGCGCGATGGGATCGCAGGGCGGGATAAACTCCGTGAGCGGTCGCAGGACGTGCTGACGAGCGGTGCTGAAGCGTACGGTAAAGTCGTGTGGTCCTGACGCCTCAGAGGTTGGCGTCAAGTCTCAACGGAGGTGCGAAAGCCCAACCGGGCGGGAGTGCCAGTTTCCGGGAGGCGACGGAGGCAAGAACGCCCGATACTCCGGGGAGAGCGCGAAATAAGCCGTAAAGCCATTGCGCAGGGAATGTCGGATTGCCTCCGCTGCCCTGTATGCTCGTGTGCGGTTTCTTTACCCAATTTGCACACGGGACCGCGGGTGCAGCGCGCATCCGGCATTCCCTGCTCCCTCCTGTTTGAGGGACAACGAAACGCAAACCTCGGGTGCCTCCCGCCGCGAGAAGGCGGACGTGTATCTGGTGTTTGAAATTAAATGGAACTTTCGCAGCGTCATTGCGAGTTCGGTACCGGCCTTGGGGCCGACCCTGATGGATGAAACAAAAACTGTTGTCATCGCCCGGCTTGACCGGGCGCCCAGTATTCCAGAGACGCTAGCCATAGTGCCGAGAAGCCGCGGCGTACTGGATCGCCTGGTCAAGCCGGGCGACGACAGCCTTGTTGCTTCGCTGGCGCTCGCAATGACGGCTCATGGGCGGGGCGCCGATTTCCGTACTCACAATCCACCGCAGCGACATTTTTCCCGCTTGCCAAATCGACGACGGAGGGGGAGCATCAGCCCCGCCGACCCAATCATGGGCCGAGCTCCAACCAAGGAGGCGGCAATGGGACAGGACGTCAGAAGTCCCCGCGGTCCCCGGTGCATCGCACTGGTGGGCCCTTTCCAAAGCGGTAAAACCACACTTCTAGAAGCAATATTGGCGCGCACCAGCGCGATCCCGCGCGCCGGCAGCGTCGACGCCGGAACTTCCGTCGGCGATGCCAGCCCCGAGGCCCGCCACCACAAGATGGGTGTCGGCCTCACCGCCGCCACGACAAATTTCATGGGCGACAGCTACACCTTCATCGATTGTCCCGGTTCGGTCGAATTTGCCCACGACATGCGCGCCGCGCTGCCGGCGGTCGATGCCGCGGTGGTGGTTTGCGAGGCCGACGAGAAGAAGCTGCCGCAGCTCCAGATCATCCTGCGCGAGCTCGAGGATCTCGGCATTCCGCGCTTTTTGTTTCTCAACAAGATCGATCGTGCCAGCAAGCGCGTCCGCGAGACCCTCGCGACCTTGCAGCCGGCGTCGCGAGTACCGCTGGTGCTGCGCCAGATCCCGATCTGGAACGGCGAATTGATCGCAGGCTTCGTCGATCTCGCGCTGGAGCGCGCTTTCGTCTACCGCGAACACAAGGCATCCGAAGTGGTGGTGCTGGAAGGCGGCGATCTCGACCGCGAGAAGGAAGCCCGCTTCTCGATGCTGGAAAAGCTCGCCGACCACGACGACGCGCTGATGGAGCAATTGCTCGAAGACATCCAGCCGCCGCGCGACGCGGTGTTCGACGATCTCGCCCGCGAATTGCGCGAAGGGCTGATCTGCCCGGTGCTGCTCGGCTCGGCGGCGCGCGAGAACGGCGTGCTGCGCCTGTTGAAGGCGCTGCGGCATGAATCGCCGGGCGTGGCCGAGACCGCGAAACGGCTCGGCGCGCCCCAGGGCAAGGATGCACTGGCCTACGTGTTCAAGACCGTGCATCTGCAGCACGGCGGCAAGCTGTCGCTGACCCGCGTACTCGCCGGCCATCTCGATGACGGCGCGACGCTGCAATCCTCGTCGGGCGAGGCCGGGCGGGTGTCCGGCATCCTGGCGGTCAACGGCGCGCATGATACCAAACGCCCTGCGGCCGAGGCCGGCGAGACGGTGGCGCTCGGCAAACTCGATGGCGTCAAGACCGGCGACACGCTGTCGAGCGGCAAGACCGCGCCACCGGCACTGGTCAAGCTCGAACCGACGCCGGCGGTGCTGGCGATCTCGCTTTCGGCGAACGACCGCAAGGACGACGTCAAGCTCGGCCAGGCGCTGCAGCGGCTGAACGAGGAGGATCCGTCGCTGACGATGATCCAGAACCCGCGCACCCACGACATCGTGCTGTGGGGGCAGGGCGAGATGCATCTGCGTGTCGCGCTGGAGCGGCTGCGCGACCGCTTCGGCGTCAACGTCAAGTCGCAAGCCCCTGGAATCGGATATCAGGAGACCATCCGCAAGTCGGCCACCCAGCGCGGTCGGCACAAGAAGCAATCCGGCGGCCACGGCCAGTTCGGCGACGTGGTGCTGGAGATCAGGCCGATGCCGCGCGGCGGCGGCTTCGAGTTTAACGAACGTGTCGTCGGCGGCGCGGTGCCGCGTAACTATATCGGCGCGGTGGAAGAGGGCGTGGTCGACGGATTGCTGCGCGGGCCGCTCGGCTTTCCCGTCATCGATGTGCAGGTGACGCTGATCGACGGTTCGTATCACAGCGTGGATTCCTCCGATCTCGCGTTCCGCACCGCGGCGCGGATCGGCGTCAGCGAAGCGCTGCCGCAGTGCCAGCCGGTGCTGCTGGAGCCGATCCATGTGGTGGAGATCGTCTGCCCCAACGAGGCGACGGCGAAAATCAACGCCATCCTGTCGGGACGGCGCGGCCAGATTCTCGGTTTTGACACCCGCGAGGGCTGGCCGGGATGGGATCGCGTCCGCGCCATGATGCCGGAAGCCGAGATCGGCGAGCTGATCGTGGAGCTGCGCTCGGCCACCGCGGGCGCCGGCAGTTTTACCCGGCAGTTCGACCGCATGGCTGAAGTCACCGGGCGGGCCGCCGAGCAGATCATCGCCGCGCATCGCGTCGCGGCTTAGCAA
>DATNMT010000462.1:0-9052 GCA_035602495.1 Bradyrhizobium sp. | reverse complement strand
CTCCTGATGATGCGGGGTTCATCTAGCATGAATTGAGCAAAGCGCAATGCGAAGCCTTAAGTCCGTCACTGCTGGTCGCTGAGGAAAGACCTGAAGATTACATGTGCCGCCAAATGCCGAGACGGGCCGATCTGGCCTCGTCTTCGGCTTCAAGCAATTCGGCCGGCGCGTCTGGGGTGGCGCGGGCGCCACCATTGCTCAGGATCAATTCTGACAGATCCCGCCCGTCGACGTTGCAGCGATAGCGCTCCGGCGCCGCGCCCGGCTCGCACATCACTTCGCGTCGCCTGAGAAAGCGCGCGAGCGGCCGCACCACGCGCCGATCCGTGTCGCCGACGATCCCTTCCAGCTGGATTCGTCTGCCGCGGATGCCAATTGTGCCGCTATCGAGGACGTCCGCTGCGCCTCTGACGCCCGCATCCGAACCAGCCACGACCGGGATGCTGGCATTTGAAGCGGACAGGACGGGCGGAATCGCCGGATTGAGCGGGTCGGTGTTGCGCCTTGCGACCTGCCGGGAGGCCATCGAAACGATCGGCTCGGCACGCGCGACGAAATCGTGCCAGATACCTGCGGGGAGGTCGCCGCCGACTACCCTGTTCATGGGCGTGTTGTCGTCATTTCCCGCCCACACGCCGACCACGATATCCGGGGTAAATCCGATGAACCAGGCATCGCGGTACTCCTGCGTGGTGCCGGTCTTGCCGGCCACGGGAATATTCGGAATCCGCGCCGCCTTTCCGGTACCCTCACTTATGACGCCCTGCAACAGATCCACCATCATGGCCCGGCTGGCGCCGAGCTGGCCCGTGACCTCGCTGCCGGCGCCGGGTTTGGTGTAGAGCGCAGTTTGCGAATTGCCGGTGATCGAGCGAACCGCATAGGGTTCGATCGTTTCAACTCCCGCCGCGACCGAACCGAACGCTTTCGTCATCTCCAGCACGGTGACCTCGGCCGAGCCGAGCGCCAGGCTCGGCACCGCCGGTAGCGGCGACTGCACGCCCATCCGCTTCGCCGTGTCGATGATGGCGGGGATGCCCACCTCCTCGCTCAGTTGCACCGCGACCGTATTTATGGAGTGCACGAAGGCGTTGCGCAGCGTCATACTGCCGCGGAAGCCACCGCTGTAATTTTGCGGCTCCCATTCGCCGATCTGCACGGGGCGGTCGACAACGATGGACTGCGGCGTGTAGCCGTGTTGCAGTGCCGTCAGGTAGACAAAAAGCTTGAACAGCGATCCCGGCTGGCGCCTCGCCTGCGTGACCCGATTGAACTGGCTGGATTCGTAGTCGCGGCCGCCAACCATCGCCAGCACGGCACCTCTTTCGCAAGCGCGACGAGAGCCGCCTGCGAGACGTTTTTCCTGGGACCCTCCGCCTCCAGCCGCCGCTCGATGACGCCTTCGGCAAGCCGCTGCAATTCCAGATTGAGCGTCGTGTGCAGCGTCAGATCGCCCGATGAGGAGCCGAGAAGCCGCCTTACGTCGCCGGCAACCATGTCGACGAAATAATTGGTGCCGGGCGGAGTTTCCGGGGGCGTGCGCAAATTGACGGGCTGAGCGCGAGCGGCTTCCGCCTCCGCCGCGGTCAAGGCGCCGGTATCCACCATCGCCTGCAGCACGAGTTCCTGCCGTTCCTTGGCACCGCCGAAATTGCGGGTCGGCGCAAGCTGAGAGGGTGCGCGCACCAGGCCTGCCAGCATCGCCGCCTCGCTCGAGCCGAGGTCCTTTGCCCGCTTGCCGAAATATCGCCGGGCGGCCGCGTCCACGCCGTAGGCGCCGGCTCCGAAATAGGCTGTGTTCAGATAGCGCAGCAGAATGTCCTCCTTGCTCAATTGGCTTTCCAGCCACAGCGCAAGGATGGCTTCCTGGACTTTTCGGCGCAGCGTCCGCTCCGGGGTGAGGAACATCAGGCGCGCGAGCTGCTGGGTGATGGTGCTGCCGCCTTCGCGCGCAGCACCTGCTTGTGTATCCCGCCAACCGGCCCGCAATATTCCCCAGATATCGACGCCCTTGTGCCGATAGAACCTGCGGTCCTCGATCGCGACAATCGCCTGGGCCAGATGCGGCGGCAGATCGGCCGCCGTGAGCTTGTCGCCCTTGAACACGCCGCGCGTGGCAAACATCTCGCCTTGCGCACCTTCGAATGTTAGCGCGCTTTGGCTGGCGTCAGCCTGAAGTCCGCCGGAGACAGGCAACGTCGCGATGCAATAGAGCACAAATCCCACGACAGCACACAACCCCAGCGCGGCGGATATCGCCGGATATTTCCAGCGCAATCTCATGACGCGAGGATTTCGCCATGCCTCGGGCCAGACCCGTTGGCGCGAGCCCGGCCATGCGGAGTTCAGTTCGAGAGCTGTCCGGCGGGCGTAGTCTATCCAGGACAGCAGGCGCGCTTGCCATCGCGGCCACCGATCCCGCAGCAAAGCCGCGGCGGAGCGGATATCGGCTGCGCGAACTCGCCACAAGGTTTGCCCTCGCCGCGAGAGCCTTCGCGCAAATGCTGCGAACTGCCGGCCGGCAACGCGCCATGCATCGCTGATACGTTCCTGGATGGGCGAATCATCCGCACTCGCGCTTGCCGCGGAATTGGCTTTGGTGGGATGAGGGTCGGCGGAAGACAATCTTTTCTCCGAATGCCCGGACGCCTGAATCCCGGTCGACCAAACCCGCTAGTCCACGGGCCGGAGGCAGGACCGCCCGTTGTTGCCATCGAGGGGCCCGATATGGAACTGGCAAGCCCGCCAGTGGTTCCCGGCAGCCGCCAAAAGCGGCCGCTCGATCGTGGTGGCAAATCCGCGCCGGACCGACCGGTCGTCGACCGGCGGATCGCGGCCACGGATGTCGTGCCTGACCAATCGGCCTCACTCGGCGGGCGCGCCGACCGCCGAGGCGGGCAGCCGGTTGGGAATGTGCAGGAACAGCGCGCAAACAATCGCTGCGACCAGTCCGAGCAATGCCAGCCCATATAGTCCACCCGCGTAGTTGCCGGTCAGGTCCTTCATGACGCCGACATACCATGGCCCGAAGAAGCCTCCGAGATTGCCGAGCGAGTTGATCCAGGCAATCCCTGCCGCGAGCCCCGCGCCGCTGAGGAACATCGGCGGCATGGCAAAGAACGGCCCTTTCGAGCCATAAAAGCCCATCGCGGCGATCGACATTCCCACCAGCGCCCACCAGGTCCCCATCGTCATGCCGGCGATGACGAGCCCTACGGTCGCAAACACGCAGCCGACGAACAGATTCCAGCGCCGCTCGTTCATCCGGTCGGAGATACGCCCCCACACTACCATGGCAATGGCGCCGCAAACATAGGGGATCATGGTGAGCCAGCCGACCGTCATGTTGCTGTAGTTACCCAGTGACTTGATCATCTGCGGAATGAAATACAGCATGCCCAGACTCGCAGTGACGATTCCGAAATAGTTCAACGCCAAGAGCAGCACCTTGGGATCGTAGAGCGCCTGCCACAGCGTGAACTTCCGCACCGACTCGGTGGCGCGGCGCTCGGCGGCGATCGTGTTGACGAGCCAGTTGCGTTCCTCCTCGGTCAGGAATTTCGCCTGCTCAGGCCGGTCCGTGAGCACGAAGAACGTGATGAACCCGATCACCACGGTCGGGATCGCTTCGGCGATGAACATGACCTGCCAACCCCTCAAGCCGAACAGGCCATCCAGACCGAGCAGTGCCGTCGATATCGGCGAGCCGACGGCGACCGCGAACGGCAGGCCGACCAGGAAACCTGACACGATACGGGCGTGGTAATGGCTCGGGAACCAGTAGGTGAAATACAGGATGATGCCGGGAAAGAAACCGGCCTCGGCGAGGCCGAGCAGGAAACGCACGATCGAAAAGCTGGTCGAACCCGTCACCATGGCGGTGAGGCCCGCCAGGATCCCCCAGCTGATCATGATCCGGGCGATCCATATTCTGGCGCCGATCTTTTCCAGGATGACGTTGCTCGGCACCTCGAAGATGAAATAGCCCCAGAAGAACATGCCGACGGCAAACCCGAAGGTACCGGCCGACATGTCCAGGTCCGTGCGCATGGTGAGCCCCGCGAAGCTCACATTGATGCGATCGATGTAGGCGAGCACGTAAGACAAGATCGCAAATGGCAGCAGGCGCATATAGACCTTGCGCATGGTCGAGCGTTCGAGCGAGTCCATTCTTCCCCTCCCAGGATTTTATGACCAGCCCGGCTTGTGCCGATGTTCTGATATTTTTCAGGCTAACAAGCCGCGTCGGCTTTCAGTTTGAAACCTCCGCATGGCCGTCGATGATCGGGCCGAACAACTGCCATTTCTCGCCGGTGAACCGCATCATCTGCACCTGTTCGATCGGATAGAAATCCGTCGGCGAGGTCTTGATGCGGATTCCCGGGATATAGGTGTTGATCTCGAAATCCATGTTGGCGACGATCTTCATGACGTTGTCGCGGGTGAGGTTGTCGCCGCACCGCTTGAGCACCTCGACCAGCGCAGTCGACATATTATAGCCGGTGAGCGGCCCGCTCTCCGACTTGTCGGCTTCCGGATAATATTTCTCCATGAAGGCGCGGAATTTCTGCATGCCGGGATGGCTGTCCCATTGCGGGTCGGTGACATCCATCTGATAGCCGGCGCTGAGGATGCCGGTGGAGTTGTCGAGCCCGGCGGGCCTCAGCACCGCGCCGACCGACGCCGACACGTTGGTGATGATCTGGATGGGATGCCAGCCGAGTTCCGCGATCTTCTTGATCGCCTGCGCGGCGAATTTCGGCGTGGCAATATTGACGAAGATGTCTGGGCTCGCGGTCTTGATCGCCACCACCTGGGAGTCGACGGTCGGCATGCTGATCTCGTAGGGAACGCTGGCAACGACCATGGTGTCGTATTTGTCGCGCAGCACGTCCTTCAGGCCGAGCACATAGTCCTTGCCGAAATCGTCGTTCTGGTACAGCACGCCGATCCTGGCCTTGGGATGATGCTGCAGGATATAGGTCGCGTAGATCCGCGCCTCGGCGCGGTAATTCGGCTGCCAGCCGATGGTCCACGGGAAGTGTTCGGGATCGCCCCAGCGCGACGCCCCGGTGGAGACGAACAGCTGCGGCACCTTCATGGTGTTCATGTATTTCTGGATCGCGGCGTTTGGCGCGGTGCCGAGCGGCGCGAAAATCAAAAACACCTCGTCGCTCTCGACCAGCCTGCGCGCCTGCTCCACGGTCTTCGGCGGGCTGTAGGCGTCGTCGTAGGAAATGAAGTTGATCTTGCGGCCGTTGACGCCGCCATTGTCGTTGATCATCCTGAAATAGGCGCTCATCGTCTTGCCGTTGATGCCGTAGGCCGAGGCCGGCCCGCTATACGGCATGATGTTGCCGATCTTGATTTCGGTATCGCTGACACCGGTATCGTATTTCTTCTGCGCCGCGGCGGGCTGCAGGGACGCGGCGACGACGAGTCCGCAAAATCCAAGCGAAAGACCAAGCGTCCTTAAGAAATCCTTGAGCGCGCGCTGCATGAGTTGCCTCCTCGGATATCGGCCAGGCGTGACGGCTTTGTCGGTCAGTTTCCTCTAACTTTTTGAATTGGCCGGACGATAGCAGGGTCACGGCCTTGCGGAAACCCGCCGAAGGTCGAAGGACGATTTGTCGCGTAAAGCGTTTGTGCAGCGCGGCGTCGCGTGGCCGCCGCCGTCCTGGGCCACGCCCCTCACCCGAAATTCCCGCGGAGTTTATCGTCGGGCGGCGCTTTGCGCGGACCCGTTGGCGCGAATTTCGACCTCTCCCCGCGAAGAGCGGGGAGAGGTAGGAAGAAATCAGTTCTTCGTCTTGTCGACCAGCGCGCCCTTCTTGATCCACGGCATCATGTCGCGGAGTTTTGCGCCGACTTCCTCGATCGGATGCTGGGCGAGTTTCGCCCTCGTCGCCTTGAACGAGGTCTGGTTGACCTTGTTCTCCAGCATCCAGTCGCGCGCGAACCGGCCGGACTGGATGTCGGCCAGCACGCGCTTCATTTCGGCTCTGGTCTCGGCGGTGACGATGCGCGGGCCGGAAACGTATTCGCCGTATTCGGCGGTGTTGGAGATCGAGTAATTCATGTTGGCGATGCCGCCTTCATAGATCAAATCGACGATCAGCTTCACCTCGTGCAGGCATTCGAAATAGGCCATCTCGGGCGCGTAGCCGGCTTCCACCAGCGTCTCGAAACCGCCCTTGATCAGTTCGACCAGGCCGCCGCACAACACCACCTGCTCGCCGAACAGGTCGGTTTCGCACTCCTCCTTGAACGAGGTCTCGATGATGCCGGCGCGGCCGCCGCCGATCGCGGAGGCGTAGCTCAGGCCGAGGTCGTGGGCGTTGCCGGAGGGATCCTTGTGGATCGCGATCAGGCAGGGCACGCCGCCGCCGCGCTGATACTCCGACCGCACGGTGTGGCCAGGGCCTTTCGGGGCGATCATCAGCACGTCGAGGTCGGGCCGCGGGTCGAGCAGGTTGAAGTGCACGTTGAGGCCGTGGGCGAACACCAGCGCCGCGCCCTTCTTCATGTTGTCGTGCAGATGCTCGCGATAGATGTCGCCCTGCAATTCGTCGGGGGTCAGCATCATCACCAGGTCCGCCCATTTGGCGGCCTCGGCCACTTCCATCACCTTGAAGCCCGCGGCCTCCGCTTTCTTGGCAGAAGCCGATCCCTTGCGCAGCGCGATGGCAACCTCCTTGACCCCGGAATCCTTCAGGTTCAGCGCATGGGCGTGGCCCTGGCTGCCATAGCCGACGATGACGACCTTCTTGCCCTTGATCAGGTTCAGGTCGGCGTCGCGATCGTAATAAACACGCATGGTCGTTCCTCTTGGCTGGCCGGGCGGAGTGCCCGGATCGTCGTGTGTTTCTTGGGGTTCGGCGGGTGATTTCCGGCGTTGTCTAGTCCATTTTTGACTTGAGGGGAAACCCGTTTCTGCATGGTGCGCCGCCCTCTCATGCGTCCATGAAGACCGGATAGAGCGAGGCCAGCAGCAGCGCGGCCATCACGATGTTGAACGCCCGCACCGTCGAAGGGGACCGCAACACCGGCCGCAGCGCGCTGCCGAACAGCGCCCAGGCCACCGTCGCCACCGCGCCCACCACCAGGCTGATGGCGGTCTGGATCACGATATTCCAGGGGAAGCTGGCGATCGCCGCATAAGCGGTGATGGTGCCGATCACCATCACCCATCCCTTGACATTGACCCACTGGAACATCGCCGCGCCCCAGAACGTCATCGGACCGGGCGTATTGTCTTGTCTAGACGGGGCCGCCCCAGCCATCGCGATCGCGACGGCGAGATAGACCAGATAGGCCGCACCTGCATATTTGAGGATCTTCTGCAGCACCGGATAGGTGACGAAGATCGTCCCCAGGCCGAGACCGACGGCGGCGATCATGAAGGCCATGCCGAAGGTAATGCCCGCGATATGCGGCAGCGTGCGGCGAAAGCCGTAGGTCAGCCCCGACGACAGCAGCATGACGTTGTTCGGTCCCGGCGTGAAATACATCACGGTGGCAAACAGCACAAAGGCGATCAGGAGCGGCTGCGACATGTTGCACTCACGCGATCTTCGGCAGGATTTTGGGCCGCTTCGACAGCAGCATGATCGCAATCCCGCAGACCACGGTGACCATCCCGGCCAGCCGCAACGGCCCGAATTTTTCGCCGAACACAACGCTTGACGCGGCGGCGCCGACGAACGGCACCAGCAGCGCGAACGGCACCACCTGGGCGGCGGTATAATCCCGCAGCAGCCGGCCCCACAGCCAGTAGGCGATGCTGGTCGAGATCCCGCCCAACGCCAGCATGCAGGCAAGGCCGGTCGGCGACATATGAACGAGCGAATGCCAGGTCGCCTGCGGTCCGTCGGTGACGAGCGCCAACGCCAACAGCGGCAGCGGCGGCACCAGGCAGAGCCAGGCGAACAGGTCGAACATCGGCACGTCCCGCGCCTGCCGCAGCAACAGATTGCCGATCGCAAAACTGACCGGCGAGATCATCAGCACGGCGAAGGCGCCGACGCTGAAATCGTAGCCGACGGTGCCGCCGATCATCAAAAGGCCGATGGTCGCCACCACGATCCCGAGGCCTTGCACCGGTGTCGGCAGTTCACGAAACGCGATCGCGGCGAAAGCAATGGTGAACAGCGCCTGGCTTTGCACGATCACGCTGGAAAGACCGACGGGAACGCCATGCGCGATGCCATAGGCCTGCGCCAGGAACTGCCCGAGAAACAGCGTGACGCTGATCGCGATCAATAGCGGCCAGGACACGTGGGGCTTGCGCACGAACAGGCACGGCACCGCGGCGATCGCAAATCGCAGCGCCGTCATCAGCGCCGGCGGAAATTCGTCGAGCGCGATCCGGCTTGCCACGAAGGCAAGGCCCCAGATCACCGCCACCATGACGGCGAGAAAGACGTCGGCTGGTTTCATCGACGTCGCTAGCCCTGCTCGCCCGGTTTCGGCTTCCGCAGCAGATAAGTGCCGTGCAGCGGCGCGTGATAATCGGCCGCAACCAGCGTAAAGCCGGCATCCGTCAGCATCCGCTCGATCACCCAGCCGAAGGTCGAATATTCGTCGCGCATATGGGTGATCACGCTGTCGCGGTCGAAATCGTGGTTCTTGATGCTGAAATCGGCCCAGGCCTCGACATCGCGCTCGACACCGTCAGGGGTGCCGACGAAGACGATATCGCGCAGATAAAAATTGGCACCATGCTTCAGCGCGGCATGGATCCGTGACAGCGCCACCGCCTTCCAGAAATCCGGCAAATGATGCAGCGTGAATTCGCTGACGATCAGGTCGTACGAGTTCGGTTGGTAGGCGAAGCTCAACAGACCCGCGGGTTGGGTACGGATCGCGACCTTGCGGTCGCGCGCCTGGATTTCCGCCAGCGCCAGCATGGCGGGGGAAATATCTATCGCGTCGACCTCGGCGCCCATCAGCGCGGCCTCGCAGGCCAGCACGCCGTTGCCGCAGCCGATATCGGCCACCCGCCATCCCCGCTGCACCCCTAACATGGTCAGCGCGGCGCGGGCGCGCAAAA